>NZ_JADPGO010000080.1:0-2070 GCF_015668165.1 Blautia sp. 1001283B150304_161114_C9
TGTAGTAAAAATCTATTTACTATCATTATGAGTTCAAAAACGTAGACAGTAAAGCTACCCAAGATTTAAGCGCTTACCTTAAAGGAGCATGGTATAATAAAAATAGAATTTCATTAAGGAGGAAAAAAGAGAATGTTTAATCTAATAGAAATGTTATTTCCTATAATGTTTATACTGATTTTTATAATAATTGTTTTCACTTTTGTAAAAGGAATAGCTACTTGGTTTAAAAACAATAATTCTCCTCGCTTAACTGTGTCAGCAAGAATAGTAGCAAAACGTCAGAATACCACGCATAACAATCAACCAAACGCTGGTGATATATCAGGAGCACATGGATTTCATACAATTTCCAGCACCTCGTATTATGTGACATTTCAAGTAGATAGTGGTGATAGAATGGAGCTGTCTGTATCAGGCTCAGAGTACGGTGTGCTTGCAGAGGGAGATAAAGGACAGCTGACATTCCAAGGCACAAGATATTTAACATTTGATAGGGAAAATTGAATCTAGAGGTGCATTATGAATAAGTTTTTGAATAAGATAAGGAGTATAGAGAATGAAATACCCATTACTAGGAAAATTATAAATACAATACTTATACTGTGTTTTGGAATAGTTTTAGGAACTTTTGCAAAATTTTTGGATACTACAGCAAGCAATACTTTGCCATTTATATTTGAATATTTAGATATTAGTAATTTTTTGGGTCGTTTTGCTATATGGTTATTGATTGCTTTGTACATTGCAATTTATAGTCATTCTTCCATAAGAGCATCATTAAATGTGTTAGTATTTTTCATTGGAATGGTTTCAAGTTATTACCTATATTCATATTTTGTTGCTGGATTTTTTCCAAAAAATTATGCAATGATTTGGCTTGGTTTTACTGCCATTTCTCCATTGTTAGCTTTTGTTTGTTGGTACGCTAAGGGGAAAAGCAAAATATCTTTTATACTTTCAGTAATAATAATTGCAATTTTATTTAATTTTACGTTTATTTATGGTTGGATTTATTTTGATGTGTATTCAATTTTAGAAGTGATAGTCTTTGGTTGTGCATTAATAGCTTTAAAACGTAACACCTTTAGGGAGACAACGTATATGATATTGAGTGCAGTTGTTATTGCTGTTATACTTAATATGTTAGTTCCATTTCATTTTGGTTAGGCAGATTTTAAGATTATAGATAGAATATAAATTTCACGAACCGTCGAAGTGATCCGCCAGCGGTGGCGGTCGTAAGACATATCGCCACGCCAGCTTGCTGGCGAGAGGGCGGTTCACTTTGGTGGTTGGGCGAGCGTTGGCGAGCCGTTCAAAGCCCCCGTTATCTAACAAGGGGGGCACAAAAAACAAGAGACAATATGCATTAACAAGCGGAAAATGCTGTATTTACAAGGCGAAACCGCATTTTACATGGCGTGATATAAATTATGCCATTATCACTTGGGAAAATTGAATAAGACATAGGAAAGACAGTTGATTTCAAACGAGAAATTGATTGTCTTTTTCTTTTGCAGAAATTTAAGTATAAGCAATTATCAAATATGGTAGTTGCCTTTTTTGATTGGAGGAATTTAACAACCGTAGCAAGAATTCCCTCACCTCTATAGGGACGCCACTGAAAAAGTCTTTATTTTGCATAAAGCAGTACAATATAAAGTGTTTTTATTTGTTTTAATCCACTATATAATGTGTATAAAAATAGTTTTTCAGTGGCGTCCTATAGGTGATGGGATGAATTGCACATTCGAGCATGTCTGCTCAAATTCATAAAAAATCACAAAAACACTTGTTCTGATACAATAAATATATTATAATAGAAAAAAAGAACAATATGCTCTTGAAAATTGGACGGTCGAAATAAGCAATAAGTGAGTGTACATAATAATTCTCATTCTGTGTTGTTAGCTGATCATGGTTATGAAATATAGCAGAAAGATGCTGGACGATAAAATGTTAGAGAGAGCAAAAGAAATCTTTGAAATATAGCACCTGTTGGAACAATCCATCAGTATATAGAAAGTCAGGGTGAGAAAGATAAACCGGGCAGTAAAAATAAGGATT
>NZ_JADPGO010000081.1:0-1961 GCF_015668165.1 Blautia sp. 1001283B150304_161114_C9
ACAAGCCAAAATTCCATTGCCGCAGGCAATCTGGAATGAATTTTGGCTACGTTACTGAGAACGGAGTGAACAGTAACGTTTTACTTATTCACTTTCGAACAATCCCAGTGTGCCAACAAGTTGATTCTGCTGCTATTTCTTCTGTGCCTCTTTTTTCTTAATGTCAAGAATCTCTTCTGCAATCTCAACTTCGGATTTCTCATCCGGTGGAAGCACAATATTCAGAATGATAGCAAACAGTGCTGCAGGTACGATTCCTGAACCGCCGAAGATCAATGTGATTGCCTGCGGCATATGTGCAAGGACTGCTGAGTTTGCCCCAAGTCCATAGCCAAGACCAAGTGCAACGGAGACAATTGTTACGTTTCTCGGAGTTACCGGCCATTTTGTGATAAGCTGGATACCGCTGACAACAATAGATGAGAACATCATAACTGCCGCACCGCCCAGTACACTCTGAGGCATGATGGAGATCAGTGCTGCAAGCTTCGGAAACAGACCACATGCGATAAGGAAAATACCGCCTGTTGCAATTGAAAAACGGTTTACAACCTTGTTCATTGCAACCAGACCTACGTTCTGGCTAAAAGAAGTATTCGGAAGTACGCCAAATACTGCTGCCAGTGAAGATCCAAGACCATCGCACATAACGCCGCCAGAAAGTTCTTTGTCTGTAGCTTCTCTTCCAAGACCGCCCTCTGTGATACCGGAAATATCACCTACAGTCTCTACAGCTGTTACAATAAACATGATGCAGATCGGAACGATTGCCCTTGCATCAAATACCCATTTGACAGGCATGATCTTCGGCACTGCAAACCAGGATGCGCTTGCTACTTTATCCCAGTTAAGAACCCAGGATTTGGTAGCTTCTACTGTTGCACCTGCATCATCCACATAGGTAAATGTGGTAGGAAGAACTGCTGCCATAATACTTACCAGCACATATCCAACGATAATACCGATCAGAATTGATGCAAAGCTTGTAAATCCTTTTGTTCCATGTTTTAATACGACAATTACAACCAGAACTACAAAGCCTACAAACAGATTCTCCAGAGAACCGTAGTCCTTAGCGGAACTTCCGCCGCCAAAAGAACTGATACCAACAGCAATCAGTGAAAGACCGATTGATAATACAACGGTTCCTGTTACAACTGACGGAAAAAATTTTCTCAATGGTTTCAGGAAGCTTCCCAGTACAGTTTCAAAAAGACCGCCGATAAAGGATGCCGCCATAATTGCACCATACGCAACCACTCCATTACCCATGACTCCTGCAACACTCTGGCATACGCCAATAAAACCGGAACTGGTTCCCATAACGATGGGGAGTTTACCACCCACAGGTCCTATGGTAAATACCTGAACCAATGTTACAATACCTGCAATCAGCATGGCATTCTGCAGAAGTGCTACCTGCAGTTCTCCGCCGGCTTCGATTCCACAGGCTGCTGTGATGATCAGAAGCGGTGTAAGATTACCTACGAACATAGCCAGCACATGCTGCAAACCAAGAGGAATCGCCAGCTTCAGTGGCGGCCTTCCATCAAGGTCGTAGGGTGTTACTGTGTTTTTCTCTTGTTTCTCCATTCCTTTCCCTCTCTTTCGTGAATGTTGATGTGATTCGGCAAAAGGTTTTACAATAGCGATTTTTCCTATAATCAAAAACAAGGCAGTTATCCTTTTTTGAATAACCACCCTGTTATCATTTCATACTACTGTCATTACAATGAACTTTTGCTTTCACCTTTTTGCATTATAAAGGATTTTGGGGATTATGGCAATAGTAAAAAGAAATTTTGTATATTTTTGTGTGAATATGCCGGCAACATAAAAAAGCCTGTAAACCTTTCACTCGATTTGCAGACTTATCTTTCGTGTAGTAGCGAGAGGGGGATTCGAACCCTCGACACCACGGGTATGAACCGTGTGCTCTAGCCAACTGAGCTATCTCGCCA
>NZ_JADPGO010000082.1:0-1871 GCF_015668165.1 Blautia sp. 1001283B150304_161114_C9
AGTCGAGTAGACTAAGACCTCTCAATCTTAGCCCCTCACAGATCCGTACGTGCGGCTTTCCCGCATACGGCTCCTCATAGTAACATTCGCTTCAATATAAACAATAGTACGTTTTAGGTTTTGCTAACGGGTAATACTTGAGCATTTCCACAAATCCATTCCATGTGTATGCCCGTCTACAACCTCTCCGATTCATGGCTTTGAATAGAAACTGTTGTACTCTATGCAGGAATGTTGTTATCTTCCGAAAATTCCATGTAACACCATAATACCGATAGTGTCCAATTAGTTTTACGTTCAACTCTTTAATTATTTCTCGCATTGGTCGATTTCGATTATCGTAAATCCAGTTCTTGTATGCCCTAACCTTTAGCTCAAACTTCTTTCTTGAAGTCTGTACCTTTGGCACGAAACCTCCCTTTCGCGTTTTGCTACAGTAGAAGGTAAATCCCAGAAAACCAAATGTTTCAGGCTTACATTCTCCTCTTGCTCTACGATTCTGCTCTGCAAATCTCCCAAATTCAATCAGTCTGCTTTTACTACTTTCCAGCTCCAGTCCAAACTTTTCCATTCGTTCCTTTAACTCTTTATAGTATCTTTCAGCTTCTGACTTATATTGAAATCCTGCAACAAAATCATCCGCAAAGTTGACGAGAAAACACTCTCCCTGCATTTCCCTTTGCACCACCAGCTTAAACCACAGCGTCAACACATGATGCATGTATATATTTGCAAGCATCGGACTCATTACTGAGCCTTGTGCCGAACCTTCCTCTGTTGGCTCGAATTTTCCTTGCTCCATTATTCCTGCTTTAAGGTATTTACGTATTAGCCACAATAAGTTCTTATCCTGTATATTCCATTCAAGGAACTTCATCATCCAATCATGGTCGATATGGTCAAAGAAACCTTTGATATCGGCATCTACGATATAGCTGATTTTTCCATAGCTTATCCGTTGGTATACTTCTTTTATTGCTTCGTGACACCCCCTATTCGGTCTGAATCCATACATGCAGTTTAGGAATCTCGGTTCATAAATAGCTCCCAGTATTTTCTTCACTGCCATTTGTACAATCTTATCTTCATAGGAAGCAATCCCTAATGGTCGTTTCTTTCCATTTCCTTTAGGTATATATACCCTCAGTGACGGAAGTGGCTTAAAGGATTTGTTTTTCAACCTCTGTACCAGTTCCTTGATATTTCTATCAAGGTTCTTCCCATACTCATCCTTAGTTACCTTGTCAATTCCGACTGCTTTGTTCCCATCTAATTCCTTATGGCATTGCTTCAGCATATCTTCATTTATCAAGTGGTACACTGATGTAAATATAGGATGTTTTGATGTTGCCGATATCTCAGCTATTCTTACTAATTTCGTTTCCATTATTTCCTCCGTCCCTGAGTACGGATAATGTGTCCTCAGTAAGACCTTTACTATGCAATCCCCTTCCCTCCATCGGCATTGCCCGATTTCTACAGTACTATGGGATTGTCCGACCACCTACCATTCATTTGAAATCCTCCGTTTTCAGTTGCAACTTCATACTCTTCTTCGAGAAATGGCAGGTTCTCCCCAGTTGATGTGTATTCACAATGTAAAACATGATTGGTTCTCTGACTCCGCAGTGCCACATAACACTCGCCATATCGCATTACATGATATTGTCTTCCGCACCAGTTAAGACGTCGACCGACTGAAGTTAACGTTTCGAAGCTCCATCACTATTCAACCCTGCTTTCTTGCTGTCTACGCTTGTCAGATGCCGTTACCGGCATCATCCCAAGACTCGCTATTATCTGGTTGGCTAAACCTTGGATAAACCGGAATCCCACCGGCTTGACTACACACCCTTAGCTGGGCACACAAC
>NZ_JADPGO010000083.1:0-1756 GCF_015668165.1 Blautia sp. 1001283B150304_161114_C9
ATGGCTCCTATAAAGAAATATATTCCGCAGACGGAAGCAGCCGATATTTCACAGTAAACAGTGATCTTCCGGCATATACCAGACCAGATGCTACTGCGGTGAACACGACACTGAAAACCGGATCATTAACAAAAATCATTAAATGTGCACTCATAAGCGGAAAGATGTATATTCAGTTAGAATGCGATGGAGAAATCTACTGGATTAAAGCGCTGGAAAATCCACCGATTTCTGATAACGAAAGACAATTTATGGAAGTTAGGTATGCAGGATGATATCATGTTTGGGTAGTGTAAAATAGTTTGTGTTTTTGGTAAAAAATAACTCCTTTTTGGTAAGAATTCAGATATGACAATTCTTATCGAAAAGGAGTATTTTTTATGGCACTCATATACAGCAAGCACAGCTGATATTGCATGGTAAATCCCATAATATGCCCGGTTATTTGCTCCACGGAATTCTTTAGCTGTCAAAAGGATTTCGGATGCCTTAATATCACTTTTAGAGGTTTCAATACGATACAGTACCAAATCTTTCTGCGTTCCCTTTTCATTAGACTGCATCAAACAGTTTCACTCCTTCCTTCTTTACATTCGCATAAAATGGGTATACATCAACCCAGTTCTGGAAATGCTGTTGGCTTTTTGCTATCGGTTTAATATCAAGGTCATGATCCATATTGAAATCAAAAGTTTCTCCTGACAATTCATGGCGATACTGTTTAATATCTATGTCTGACAAGTCCAGGAGAATCATTATATCTATATCAGAATCTGCCTTATAATCTCCCCTTGCATAGGATCCATATAAAATTACTGTCTTTAAATGACTTCCATATATCTTCCGTAATATTTCGGTATACTGATCCAACAATATTTTTATTGTTACCGGCATAATGTTTTCTCCTTTCCTGCTTCGATACTTTTTTCTTTATTATAACCGAACCACCATATCTTTTCTACTGCTTTCTCACACTGTAAATTCATATTTTTCCCGCATTTGTCACAAGATTGTCACAGACTCCTGCCAATATGCCCGGAAAAGCGCGTATTTACGGCATTCTTTCAAAATTAATATCAAGCATTTTCTTTTTGCATATATTATCTTATATTATCTCTTTTTATAAATCAACAGTTCTGGATTTTCACCATCCTTCTCATATGTACATGCCAGAATAAAATCCATACTTGCCAAAATACCAAAGCACCTATCTCCTCCAAATTCAGACTCCAGTTGGTCCCCCAGATAGGTTTTCTGATCATCAAGGAATTTTACTTTTTGTCCATTAGGCAGAGTATATTCCAGATTCACATATTTCCCCACAAGTGCATTTAGCTTGTCTACTCTTGGAAGTCCGTCGATATGCAGATTATTTATTTCATTTATCAATTGCATTTTAAACTCTTCAAACTGCCCATTGTCACTAAGCTCATCATACCTTTTCCAGTAATCCAATTTTGGAAGCATTTCCTTCAAATAAGAGCGTGCCTGTTCTTCTGTAAAGTTTTCATTTACCATATTCTTTACACACACATCAATCAATTCATCCATATCATTATATGTGTATGTTCCATCTGCATAGCACCATTTACAATACTCCTCATTTAATGTACCATCTTTATCACGTCCCAAGATAGAATCATCATCAATTGGCATTCCACAGCACTGACAGATCAGCCTTCTTGGTTCTCCCAAAAGCGTATTAATTGAAACATCAAATTCTTTTGATAAAAGCCTAAGTGTATCAGTATTTGGG
>NZ_JADPGO010000084.1:0-1697 GCF_015668165.1 Blautia sp. 1001283B150304_161114_C9
ACCAATGGTATTTAGATAATCTATACCCTTAGTTAGTCTTAAGGGTCTAACAAAAAGATTACAAAAGCCTTGACTTTTAAGCTGGAATCTGCGGCCGCTCTCATTACTGATATTATTGTGAGGTAATGAGAGCGGCCTTTGAATTAGAAATTAAAATTTTTCTAATTCAGGAGGCACATACCTATGTTCCATTTAAAACTTAAAGATACTCTTAAGCATTCTATAGCAACGGTTACATCGCATATGGATTCCTTTGTTTATAATCCGGGACACGATTATTCTCGTATACGAAAACTTTCCCCAGATCATGTTATTTCGTTCCTTATTTCTCAAGGTGCTTCATCCACGAAATGCGAATTTCTGGATTTCTTTCAAATGTCAGAGGATCTCCCTTCTATATCTGCCCTAAATCAAAGGCGTTCCCAAATGATGCCAGAGGCTCTGGAAGCTGTATTCCATGAGTTTACTTCTTCTTCCGAAAAGCTTGAACTTTCAAAGCAGGAACAGCAGTATCAATACATTGCTGCTGATGGTTCTACTACTTCTTTTTTCAGCTTTTCAAAGTATTCGTCTGATGATTATTTTATCTCAGAAGGACATTCTGCCTCCGGCTTTTACAGCATACACATTAATGCCTTTTATGACATAAATAAACGGATCTATACCGATGCCATTCTTCAGTCTGCACACAAAAAAGATGAGTTCCTTGCTTTTTGCCAGCTTGTAGACAGACATATCCCTCACCCGGATCAAAGAACTATTTTTATCGGGGACAGAGGGTATTGCTCTTATAACAACATGGCTCACGTGATCGAAAAAGAACAGTATTTTGTTTTTCGTACAAAAGACATTACAAGCAAAGGGTTGATTGGGAACTTTGTTTTTCCGGATTCTGATACATTTGATATAACTGTTGACGTAACTCTTACGAGATCCCATCGTAAATCTATAAAAATCAAAGATGGTTTTTACCGAAGATATGTTGACCAGGCAGCTTCTTTTGACTACATAAAATATGGCTCAGAAGATACTTATGATCTGACTTTTCGGATCGTACGGTTTCCAATATCAGAAGATACTTATGAATGCCTTGTGACAAATCTTCCGGAAAAAAACTTTCCTGTTGAAAAGCTTAAAGAAATCTATAATTCCAGATGGGGGATCGAATCCTCTTTTCGAAAATTGAAATATACGATTGGATTAAGTCATTATCACAGCTATAAACCTGATTTTATAAAACAGGAAATATGGGCGAAGTTTATCGCTTATAATGCCACGGAACTTCTTGTTGCTCATACTGTAGTCGTTCATGGGAAACGTAAATATTCCTATAAAGTAAACTTTACGCTTGCTGCACATATATGCAGAATCTATCTCCGTCTCCACACGGAGACAGATTCCATAAATGTGATGGCACTGTTACAAAAGGAATTAGTCCCGATCCGCTGCGATCGACAATTCCCAAGGCTTAAAACGGCTCATTTCAGAAAACCCAAATATCTGATATACCGTGTTTCCTAAACAGTATCATCAACTGATAGTATATCACTTTTTCAAGCAGATGAAAATCTGCTTATTTGTCGTTGGCAAAACGAACAAGAATTTAACCATTTTCATATTTCATAAATTTTTCAAGGCATTTCTTTTTAAATGTCAAGTAATCTCCGGAATATGCTTTATTTATCTAAATACCATTG
>NZ_JADPGO010000085.1:0-1690 GCF_015668165.1 Blautia sp. 1001283B150304_161114_C9
AAAATTCATTTCAGATGCAGAACTCAGAAAAGAATTTACAAAGCTTAGACATTCTGATGAATATGCATGGTTACTGAATATCTCAAATAATGTAACCAAACAGGCGATCAAAGATGCCTGTACTGCTTATAAGAACTTTTTCAGGGGCTTGCAAAAGTTCCCAAGATTCAAGTCAAAAAAGAGATCAATGCCGAAGTTCTATCAGGACAACGTTAAGATACGCTTCAGTAATACACACGTTAAATTTGAAGGCTTTTCTTCCAGCAGGAAAGCAAATAAACAAAAAATGAATTGGGTAAGGCTTGCAGAACATGGACGTATTCCGACAGATGCTAAATATATGAACCCGAGAATATCCTTTGACGGATTGAACTGGTGGATCAGCGTATGTGTAGAATTTCCTGACTGCAGGGAAACACTTAATGATGACGGAGTCGGCATAGACCTGGGAATCAAAGACCTGGCTGTCTGCTCTGATGGGACTAAGTATAAGAACATCAATAAGAGTCAGAAAGTAAAGAAATCAGAAAAACAGAAACGCAGGTTACAGCGTAGTATCTCTCGTTCTTACGAGAAAAATAAGAAAGGGGAAAGTTACTGTAAAACAAATAATGTAATCAAAAAGGAAAAACTTTTATTAAAACGAAATCACAGATTAACAAATATCCGTAAAAACTATTTGAATCAGACCATATCTGAGATCATAAATCGAAAACCAAGATTTATATGTATTGAAGATCTGAATGTCAGCGGAATGATGAAAAACAGACATTTATCCAAAGCAGTCCAAGAACAGGGATTTTTTGGGTTTAGAAAACAGCTCGAATATAAATGCAGCGATAAAGGGATCCAGCTTATTGTGGCTGATCGGTTTTATCCATCATCAAAGCTTTGCAGCTGTTGTGGGAATATCAAAAAAGATCTGAAGTTATCTGACAGAGTTTATAGATGTGAGTGTGGGAATATGATTGACAGAGATTTCCAGGCATCTATAAATCTCAAGACTTATGGAGAAAAATTTGCAAGTTGACACTGAAACGTTAATGCAAATATGTACGGATACGTTAGTCCGGAATTTACGCCTATGGAGAGTACAAGAACTTGTGAGTAGATAGATATTTATATCATCAAAAGCATACTCGTTGAAGTAGGAATGAAACATAGAAGTTTATAACTTTTTATAAGTTTTCAGTAACGGTTTTGTAGAGTGGTGGTTGGTATGGGGGTGCCATAGTGTGCTTTTTGTCTGTGGAAAGAAGAATAGTGACTGGGAATGATAAAAAATAAAAAAAGTAAAAAAAGGGATTGACAGTGGGGGATAGGAGTGTTATATTAGTTGAGCTGTCGGAAATAATTGTTTCTTAGAAAGAGACAATTTAAAGTGATTTCTGAAAGAAAAAAGAAATTAAAAAAAGTGTTTGACAACTTAAAACAAATATGTTAAAGTAATCAAGTCGCTTGAACAGAGCCGACAATCACAGATCGGAAGAACAGTTCGGAAATCCGGAAGAGTTCGAAAAACTTTGAAAAAAACTTGAAAAAAGTGCTTGACAAAGAAAAAGAGATGTGATAAAGTAAAAAAGCTGTCGCAAGACGGACAACCTTGATAACTAAACAGTGAAACACATACGATTCTCGAAAATTCTTTACATTTTTAAGAACGGTTTGAAAAACCAAAAACAGTAAAACG
>NZ_JADPGO010000087.1:0-1650 GCF_015668165.1 Blautia sp. 1001283B150304_161114_C9
GCAAGAGTAAATTCCATATAGGTCGAAGTTACTTTTGCACACATATTTGCCATATTGTCTTTGATAATCATTACTCCGTATAATGTACTTGCAGCTGATTGCCTGCCTGTGCAGATTGGAGATAATTATGAAAAATAAAGGCAATCAGAAACATTTAACATTTGAACAGCGTGTTGATATCGAGAAAGGTCTTACTGAGAATAAAAGCTTCACTGAAATTGGACGAATTATTGGTAAAAATCCATCTACCATATCAAAGGAAGTACGTCTCCACGCACATACAAAAGAACGTCCGGATTCAGGTTACACTCACCCGCCATGTATTCATCGCAAGAACTGTAAGGTGACATGCTTGTGTGATAAGATGTGTGGCATTCATTGTAAGCTTTGCAGAAAACCATCCTTTCGCTGCACTGATATATGTCCCGCATATGAGACAGCTGAATGTGAGAAACTGAATAAACCTCCCTACGTATGTAATGGCTGTGGTAAAAAGACCCATTGTCTTATGCCCAGAAAGTTTTATTCATCCAAATATGCCCATGATGAGTACCGTAGCGTGCTGGTCGATTGCAGAGTCGGCATTAACCAGACTCCGGAAAGCATTCAATCCATGAATGATTTATTGGTTCCATTGATCAAGGAGAAGCATCAGTCCATCGGTCATATTTATGCTACTCATGCAGAAGAATTGGGTTGCTCCAGAAGAACACTTTACTCCTACATCAATGATTGTGTATTCGATGTCCGCAATGGTGACTTAAGACGTTCTGTACGTTATAAGAAACGCAAGAAACCTACACAAACCAGTGCAAAAGATCGTTCTTATCGTCAAGGTCATAACTACGAAAATTTCCAGAATTATATGAAAGATCATCCAGATATAAATGTTGTGGAAATGGACTGCGTGGAAGGAATGAAAGGCGAAAGCTGCGCCCTCTTGACCTTTACATTCCGCAACTGCAATCTTATGCTTATGTTCCTGTTGGAATATCAAGACCAGGAATGCGTGTTAGAGGTCTTTGTATGGCTTGAAACAGTGTTAGGACAGGATGCATTCAAAAAGCTTTTTCCGGTGATCCTCACGGATGGAGGTTCAGAATTCTCAGCTCGTGAAGAGATGGAGGAATTCTGTGACGGAAGTAAAAGCACGACGGTCTTTTACTGTGATCCATACAGCTTTTGGCAAAAAGGTGCCTGCGAAAAGAACCACGAGTATATCCGCTACATCCGTCCGAAAGGGAGTTCATTCGCTGATTTAAATGACGAGAAAGTCAGACTTATGATGAATCACATAAACAACGAAAAAAGAGACAGTCTTAATGGACATAGCCCATATGAACTCTCTCTTTTACTCTTGGACAACAAACTGCACAAAGCATTAGGATTAAAGGCAATCGCACCTGATGATGTTATGCTTAGTCCAAAACTTATAAAATAAAATAGTAAAGCACAGGCAGATTTCACTGCACCAGAATTTAGTCTTGCACATAAGGCATGTGGAATTTAGTCTCGCACACTATTTTCAGATGCCCGGTTAGTATGCATAAAAACATAAATCATGAGTGCTTACAGGTTTATTATAAGACAAAAAAATAGAATTGTTAAGGTGCATTACAGAATTTAATCCCGCATAGTTACTGAGATAAT
>NZ_JADPGO010000088.1:0-1637 GCF_015668165.1 Blautia sp. 1001283B150304_161114_C9
GGTCAGACCCCAATGTGGTCAACTTAAGCCCAGAATGCTGAAAATTCAACGATTCTGGGCTTATATTCTGGATTTTTTTATATAAATATCTTGACATATCCTCCTAAATATGTGGTTTATAGATTAAGCAATATTACGTTACCAGCGAAATATTTATCTATTCCAATACGTAGGAGGTATGCCATATGAATCGAACTAATATTTGTAAAAATATCGTCCAATCCATTAAAGATTATATCACAGATCAAGTTAAACTGGAACCCCATCGGGTGGAAAAACATTTTGTACGGCGAAGAAAACTTTCACTTTTGCAAGTTATTATTTATCTGTTCTTCTCTTCAAAAGCTTCCATGTTCCAGAATCTTTCACAGATCAGAGAAGAACTGGGCACGCTTTCTTTTCCGGATGTTTCAAAACAGGCACTTTCCAAAGCCAGACAGTTCATTAATCCTTCACTGTTCAAGGAACTTTATTATCTTTCTGTTGATCTGTTTTACAGCCAGATCCCTTCAAGAAAGCTGTGGCAGGGTTATCATCTTTTTGCAGTAGATGGTTCCAGGATCGAACTTCCGAATTCAAAATCAACTTTTGATTTCTTTGGCGAAATGTCCAGCTATCCTGATCCAAACCGACGTTATACCATGGGACTGGCTTCCATAATTTATGATGTTCTGGATGATTATATCCTTCATGCATCTATCCATAAATTTCTTTCCTCTGAACGGGCAGCTGCATTAGAACATCTTAAAGTTCTTGAAGATATGGGACTATATAACAACAGTATTATTATTTTTGACAGAGGTTATTATTCAGAAGATATGTTCCGCTACTGTGTAGAGCATGGGCATCTCTGTGTTATGAGACTGAAAGAGGGAATCAATTTATCTAAAAAATGCGATGGTGATATGATTTCCATTCTTCAGGGAACTTCAAAAGAAGGTACTTCCGATGTACCCATACGTGTCCTTGAGATCCTGCTTGATGATGGTACAAAAGAATATCTTGCAACAAACCTGTTTGATCCTGCTGTTACAAAAGATATGTTCCGGGAACTTTACTTCTACAGATGGCCTGTAGAACTTAAGTACAAAGAACTAAAAAGCCGCTTTGCCATGGAAGAGTTTTCCGGTGCTACTGCAGTATCTATACAGCAGGAATTTTACATAAATATGCTTCTATCGAATCTGGCTTCCCTTATAAAAAATGAAGCAGATGAGGAAATACAGATTTCTGCCAAAAGCACAAATAAGTTCCGTTATCAGGCCAATCGTGCATTTATCATTGGACGGATTAAAAGTATTATTCCCAAAATACTCTGCGGACTGTTTGAGCTTTCAATTATTGAACAGTTATATACAGATGCTGTACGTTGCAGATCACAGCTCCTGCCCGGAAGGTCATTTCCAAGGAAGAAATTGAAATCCAAGGGACGTTCACATTTCCGAAATAAAAAAGTTTCTTTTTAAAATAGAACCAGCATTCATCAATAGGCTTATTTAAGTGCGGTCATTTTTATAAATCTTCTGGTTTCCAACAAAACAGCAACTGTTTTCTATCATAAACCGATTTATTTTGTAGTTTGCATTGGAGGCTATTCGCTAATATGCCCCTAAGTTGACGCTAGGTTGACCACATTG
>NZ_JADPGO010000089.1:0-1575 GCF_015668165.1 Blautia sp. 1001283B150304_161114_C9
GCTGTCCTGAAAACGTAGTTCAGCGATAACCTATAAACAAGCATTCTAAATAAGCTCGCCTTTTGGCGGGCTTATTTCCTTCTCTTAATTATACAGTTAAAGAGATTCATTTCGGCTGAATCATTACATTTACCCCTAACTTTTCTAATGTACGAATATTCCTATTGATCATCTTTTCTTGATTGATAACGGAGTAGTAGTCCGCTCCAAGGTCATGATAAGGAACTTTCTCTTTTAGTATATGATAAATCGCGATTAACATGGCATGGGCTACTGCAATTAAAGCCCTTTTCCCACCTCTGCGCGCGGCAATTCTTTGATAACGGGAGTAGAGATAACTTTGCTTGTTTCGTATTCCAGCACGAGCACATTCCACCAACGTTGCTTTCAAATATTTATTTCCTTTCCGTATTCGTGTACTCATCTTTTTTCCGGCGCTTTCCTTACACTCAGGCACAAGCCCCGCCCATGAGCTGAAACGGGATTCATTTTGAAAGTGCTCCATTTCCACACCAGTTTCCGCTAAAATTCGTTCTGCACTTTTTCTTCCAATCCCAGGCATATCATCCAAAGCTTCGATTGCCCAATTTATGGATTCTGTTTTTTTTTTAATATCTGCATCTAAATCCATAATTAAAGCGGTCAGGCTTTCAATATGCCCAAGTTGATGTTTCAACATTTTTTGCTGATGTTCTGATATCCGTCCTTGTAGGGATTTCTGCATTTCTGGAATTTTATCTCTGGCTCTTCCTTCGGCAAGTTCACTTAAAACAACCGGATCTGTTTCTCCAGATACAATTGCCTTTAAAATTGTCATACCGCTTTTTCCGCTGATATCGGTAATTACACTGCTCAATTTAACATTGCAGCCTTCTAACACAGCCTGGATTCGATTTAATTCACGAGCACGTTCTTCAGTTATCTCCTGGCGGTAACGGGTTATTTCTCGCAGTTCTCTTTGATCCCTATTTGGTATGTAACTTGCTTTTACTAATCCATGGCGTACCAGATCGGCAATCCACTCTGCATCTTTTACATCCGTCTTACGTCCGGGAACTCCTTTGATATGCTGCGCATTCACAACCATGATCGGTATCTGTTCTTCTTCAAATATATTATATACAGGTTTCCAATAAGAGCCCGTACTTTCCATGGCAGCCATCTCACAATCTGTTTCTTTCAGCCACGAAACTAATTGGAGAATATCTTCCGTCATTGTTGAAAACTGACGGATTTCTTTTTTTCTGACACTCGTAAAAATACAGGCTACCATCATATTTTTATGAATGTCAATCCCACAACACCGCT
This sequence comes from Blautia sp. 1001283B150304_161114_C9, assembly GCF_015668165.1. NCBI lineage: Bacteria > Bacillati > Bacillota > Clostridia > Lachnospirales > Lachnospiraceae > Blautia > Blautia sp. 1001283B150304_161114_C9. The sequence goes on from NZ_JADPGO010000089.1 coordinate 1,309, forward strand.
TATACAATACTTCCATAAAGCAAACCTCCTTCGCATAAGCCGATGCAGCTCCTTGCTTAATTGTTGGCTGTCCTGCGTCCTCATCAAAACCCGATGGAAACAAAAAGTGGTACACCTAAGGAGCTGAAAATCAGTCTGTCGGACGGGCTTGTAAGCACCAATCCCCTTCCGATCTTATTCGGCACCTTAAGTATACCACTACATAACGTATAGCTAGTATCCAGTTTTCATTTATTGTGGTGAGATTTTCTCATGATTGTCTGTCGG
>NZ_JADPGO010000008.1:0-121675 GCF_015668165.1 Blautia sp. 1001283B150304_161114_C9
CGAGGTAGATAGGGCAGAGGTGGAAGTGCAGCAATGCATGGAGCTGACTGTTACTAATCGGGTGAGGGCTTGACCAAGAATCGCAGGAAGAATGAATCTCAAGGAAATGTCAACATGTATGTAGTTTTGAAGGTGCAAAAACCTTTATTCCTCCTTAGCTCAGTCGGTAGAGCATGCGGCTGTTAACCGCAGTGTCGTTGGTTCGAGTCCAACAGGGGGAGTTTTGGCTCCATGGTCAAGCGGTTAAGACACCGCCCTTTCACGGCGGTAACAGGGGTTCAAATCCCCTTGGAGTCATTTAAATAATGGAAATGTGATTTTTGAGGCTTGATTCTGTTACAACATGCCGATGTGGCTCAATTGGCAGAGCAGCTGATTTGTAATCAGCAGGTTATCGGTTCGAGTCCGATCATCGGCTTTTTGGACCTTTAGCTCAGTTGGTTAGAGCAACCGGCTCATAACCGGTCGGTCCTGGGTTCGAGTCCCCGAAGGTCCATTTTTAAATTATTTTGGCCCAGTGGCTCAGTTGGTTAGAGCGTCGCCCTGTCACGGCGAAGGTCGAGAGTTCGAGTCTCTTCTGGGTCGTTAGCAATTTGCTGACGAGTTTGGTAAATTGCATAAGTATATGGAATCTTAGCTCAGCTGGGAGAGCATCTGCCTTACAAGCAGAGGGTCATAGGTTCGAGCCCTATAGGTTCCATATGCCGCAGTGGCGGAACTGGCAGACGCCCGGGACTTAAAATCCCGTGGGTAGTGATACCCGTACCGGTTCGATTCCGGTCTGCGGCATTAGTAAAAAGTAGGAGAAACGTTGAATTTACAGCGTTTCTCTTATTTTTTTGCTTCAAAAAGTTTGAACACCTTTGAACACTTTATGATGAAATACCAAGATTCTGAAAAGCAAGCCTGTCATTCTTCCTCTTATTGACATTCCGCAAGTAATGCAATGTTGTAGCTGTCTCACTATGCCCCATTAAATAACTAAGGGTTGTAAGATTATTTCCGTCAAAAGCTGTTGAAGCATTGTAAAAGCGGATTTTATGACTGGAATGATAAGGAACACCGGCTTCTTTGCAATATTTCTTCAAACGGCGATTAAAGCTGTCTGTTGTCATAATCTCGCCGTTGGGTTCAAAGACATATATTCCATTTGGATTTAATTCCTTTGCTTTGTGAAGAATTTTAAGTGCTTCGTCTGTAAGGAACTGTTTACGGAATCCATGAGAAGTATTTCCTTTCATTTGATTTACTACTTTTACTTTTCGGCTTGAGAATGTTAAATCATCATTCAATGTACGTTCACAGGTCGCCTGTCTGTGAAGATATACAAGCCTGTTATTGTAGTCAATATCTTCCCAACGGATAGCTTTTGTTTCTCCAACACGGATAAACAGATAGAAAGATAACTGTATTGCAAGAGAATATGGCTCTATGATACACCGAAGATAATTTAATAACTTATGCGTATCATCACGAGAAAATACATTGTCACTTTGTACTTCTACTGGCTTATAGGTAAACTGTTTGAAATTCACATCAGAGACAGGATTATGTGATATAATTTCTTCTTCGATCGCATAACTCATTACTCCATTCAAAACAGAACGGGCATTACTGACTCGCTTGTGCGTGAACTGTCGGTCTTTTGTAGCTTCTCTGAAAAAGCGGATAAGCGTGATTGGTTTGATTTCGCCTATCTTCATTTTAACAAGTTCTGTATCTTTGAAAAATCTATTCCATTCAGATACATACTCTTGAATTGTTTTTGCTTTTACGGAAGTATAATCTCTTTTATACAAAAGCCATTCAACATATAATTCTTCCAGTGTGACATTCTGACGGTTTTCAGCTTTCTGCTTTTCGAGATAAAATCTGATGATTTCTTTTTCAAGGTTCTCTTTACTCTTCCTCTTAACAGGACGGCGTTTGTTAGGTTTGGTTTCATCGGGTAAATAAGTACGCCAGCTTTTTTCTGATTCCGAGTAATAAATTTCATATTTGTGATTCTTCAAGATTTTTTTATTTGCCATAATTTTAAAATCTTTGAAGACTTCATCTGTGCTCATGTTAGCACAGGTGGCTAACGTATTCAATAATGTTATATCTGAAAACGTAACGGGATTATCCATAAGATTCCCCCTTTACGCAAGGATTTTCTTTTTTAATTTTGATGTAGATAACACTGCTGTCCTTTAAGCATGAACCAGTAGATAAGAAAGCGTTGGTATCGTAAATTTGCCTTGTGTATTCTTTCTGAAAGACGATATTTTCTTTTTGTAAGTCATGTAAAATGTCTTCGGTCAGCATGACTTTTGTTTCGTGTGGAACTTTCAGATTTTGAGATTTAAAAAAGGCTTTTTTCTTATGTTCTTTCAAATCAAGGTCTTTTCCAAAATACTTGCTAAGATAACGACCTCTGTTTTCTTTGCTGTCTACATCAATGCGATTGATTTTAATAAATCCATGTGACCATAAATTCTGTAATTTTTCTTTTGCTATATACGGAAAATCAAAGAAAATAACATGATAATGGATTGCTCCACGCTTCTGTTTCTCCCACGTTGCAAGGTATTTTAATAACTGGGTTTTGGTATGATACAAATAATAATTTAATCGCTGGATAAAATACTTAAATTCTCTGTTGGTTATCAGGATTTCCTGAATGTTTTCTTTAAATGTCAGTGTTACAAATTTTGTTCTGTTATCAAAGTTGCAGTCAACAATACGGGCAATATCCCAACGAGCCTGTTCGTAATGCTTCTGCTTGCGTTTTAAACTGTCATATTGCTTATGAGCTGACATTTCATCAAATTTTTTTCGGTTACTTATGTCTGTTAAATCTGCCTTTTCTTTCGAGTGAATAAAAATAGGGTTTTCGTAAATATATACTTCTTTTGTAGTAGGAGTTTCAATGATTTTCGTATTGTATGCAAAACACTCTTTTGTTTTGCTCACGAATATCACCTCATATCCCAATTTTTGTAATGAATGTTCCGATTGTTTTCGGAAGATGTTGTTTTATATATCAAGTATAGAGGTCAGCCAGTTCAGCACCTATGACGTTGTCCGGCACTGACTGGCTGACATAGTAGGGAAATTATTTCATTTCCACTTTTCTGATATTGGAAGCTTCTGCTTTGACAGAAAGACGTCCATTATAGAGACTAGCCCAAGTATGTAAGCCATCAAATGAGACTGGAATCTGCCCTTTTTGTTCAAGTTCCTCGTTGGTAACAATCGCTGTGTTGGCTTTAATGCCTACTTTGACTTTCTCAAACTTTAATTTTGGAAGAAGAACTGTATAGTAGAATCCTAATTTTTCTTTTGTAGAAAAGTCTATCCAGTCGGAAACTTCTACTAACTGAAATTCCTCTTGCAGTTTGTCTGGATTTAAAATAAAGTCATTTCCTCTAATCATCGTTTCACCTCCTTACAGATATCTGATTATCAGATATTAAGATAATCTTATGATAAAACAAGCGTTGCAGAATGTCAATAGAAAATATCTGAATATCCGATAAAAAGATTGACAGAGAAAATTTGATGAAATATAATGTGCTTATAAAGGAGGTTCGCTATGAATAAAATAAAAGAATTGCGGAAAGAAAAGAATATAACCGTTGCGGAACTTGCAAAAGAATTAGGCATTTCACAAAGTATGCTTACGAACTATGAAAATGGAAACGGAACGCCGAGAGATGAATCTATATGGGAAAAATTATCACAGATATTCGGCGTGAGTAAAAGCCACGTTATGGGATTAACTACGGATATTGAAACAGCAAATAAGACAAAACAGTTGAAAGTGGTTGTGGATACATCTCAGCCGATCTCAATACAACCGAAGAATCAGACAGACCTTGATGTATTGATAAAACTGGATTTGATAGACAGTGAAGACATGGAAGAAGTGTCAGAATTTCTTGATAAACTGTTGGCACAGGAGAAATATGAGGGACGGAGAGAATCAAACGTTAAATATGTCGTTGAGTAGAAAATGCTTTTCAGCCGTCCACTTGCCCAGTCGACCCGCCGCCCTGTTAGGAACCGTCGCACTGGGCATCCTTGCGGAACGTTAGTTTGCGAAAATACGAACAAAAGAATATAAGGAGAGGGAATAGCCGATACTACTTCAAAAGCAGTAATAGAGTGCTATTCTTTTTTATTATATTCAATGGTTGTAGTTCGGAATGGTTTGCTATTATTGTGCAAGTAATAAGTTGGATAATAGAGCTTGATTTCCAAGGTGGTAGGCGTACCATTGATTTTGTTATGTTCATTTTCAATGTCTTTGATTAATCCATCAATTTCCCAACATTTGTAAACAATTACAGTCAATTCAGTATCTCTGGTATCTGCACTGCTAAAGGATATGCTGTTAGTAATATGATAGTCCGGCAGTCTGAGATAATTATAGAGAACGGTCAGTAAACAGAGCATTGTGATTGTTGCTATGATTTTCTTTTTCATGTACATACCTCTTTTGTGTTATTAACAAGGGACTGACTATATAGTACCTCACTATATAGTGAATTACTACATAAAGATTTAATAAATATACTTTATGTAGAGGTGCGGAACATGAATTATGGACATTTAGAATTAAGAATAGAAGAACTGTTACAAGAAAAAGGTATCAGTAAGAATATGATTTGTAAGGAACTCGATATCCCAAGGTCAAATTTCAATAGATATTGCAGAAATGAATTTCAAAGACTGGATGCAAATTTAATCTGTAAACTATGCAACTATTTTGAATGTGAAATTGGTGAGTTAATTCGATATGTAAAAGAATAAAGTGATAAATGGGTATGCGGAAATAAAAAATATTCGCATACCTTTTTAATTGAATATTTTATAAAATGGAATTATACTGTGAATAACATGAAACAGAGAAATCAAAGTTTGAAGCGGAGGTATGTATTATGAATATAGGATTTTGGTCGTGTATAATTTTGGTAATACCATTTCTGATTATAGGTGTTTTATTTGCGATTTTTAAGGCAAAAGCAGCAAAATTTGTTTCAGGATTTAATTCATTTTCTAAAGAAGAACAGGCATTGTATGATAAAGCTCATATCTCTCGTGATATAAGAAATCAGTGCTTTATGTGGGCTATTATAATGTTGGCAGGAGCATTATTATCCTGCTTTTTAACCCCATATATAGCTATACCAACCTATATTATTTGGTTAGTTCTGTTTTTTAGAGAAGTCCACTTTGATAATCATAAAGCGTTTGAAAAATATTTATTAAAGTAAATTCAAGTTTGGAGAATTGAGAAAATCGGAAGTTTACAGTGAGGTGAAAGAGGTTGAATTATGTAGAATATGGAAAAGAAAACAGCGATGTAATTATCCTCTTACACGGAGGCGGTTTATCATGGTGGAATTACAAAGAGGTTGCTGAAAGACTTCAAACAGATTATCATGTGGTTTTGCCTATATTAGATGGTCATGCAGGATGTGATAAGCAGTTTACAACGATAGAGAATAATGCTTTGGATATTATAGAATTTGTAAATAGCAAATTGGGCGGTTCTGTTTTAATGATGGGAGGACTATCGCTTGGAGGGCAGATTTTGCTTGAAATTTTATCTCAACGCAAAGATATATGTAAGTATGCAATAGTGGAAAGTGTACTTGTGATACCTTCAAAATTTACATATTCTATGATTAAACCGGCGTTTGGAAGTTGCTATGGCTTAATAAAGTATAAGTGGTTTTCAAAATTGCAATTCAAATCACTACGAATAAAGTCGAATTTGTTTGATGAATATTACAAAGATACTTGTGCTATTAGAAAGAGTGATATGATTGCCTTTTTACAGGAAAACTCAGTATATTCACTAAAAGATGGCATTGGAGAGTGTGAAGCAACCGTTCAAATTTATGTTGGAGAAAAAGAAAAGCAATCAATGAAAAAATCCGCTAAAATCATTCATGAAAAATTGCAGGATAGTTTTATACAAGTTCTTCCTAATATGTATCATGGAGAGTTTTCAATAAACCACGCAAATGATTATGTGAGAAAACTATTAGAAATAGTAAAGCGAAGGTAACTTTCAGTCTTCAGCAGAGACTGAAAGCAATAGAAGATTTGAATTGACCGAGCTCTTTGAGCGAGGGATACTTCTTGTCCGAAGGGAAAGAAGGTGGAACTGAGAAGAATTAAAACAATTTGAAGTTGTGAACTTAGAATTAGAGGTGTTGAAAATGAAAATAATAATTATATTTATTGATTTACTGATGGCAACTGTTCTCTTTTTTGTTGGAAGATTTTTTATCAAATCAAGGAATACAGAAAGAAGTGTGCTGTTTTTATCAGGAGATTATACTGGATTAAACACAGAGAAAATATGCAGAGTTACTGGAAAACGGATTAAGACATGGGCAATGCTCTTTTGTCTTGGCGGTATAATTGATTTTATCAAGCTGGGCGCAGGAATAATAATAGTTTCCGTTTTTTTTATTATCTTACTTGTATTTCATTTGGTTGATATGACTATAAATCGAGACAAGTACCGGGTATAAATTCAAGTTTATCGAATTAAGAAAAACGGAATTTAAGGAGGTGCTTATAAATGAAATTAGTAGATTTAGCAACAGGTTCTGATTGGATAGTGTGGATTGTCTTTGTGATATTTGCTGTATTTTCTATTATTTTACTTTCTGGACACGGGAGTTGGTTTATTTCCGGATATAATACGGCTTCAAAAGAAGAAAAGGAAAAATATGATGAAAAGAAGTTATGCAGAACAATGGGAATTGGAATGTCTATTATAGCAATTCTTGCATTGACAATGGGCTTGCTTGAAAATATTTTGCCTGCATTTTTTGTATATATTGCATTGGGGATTATTTTGGTTGATGTCGTAGTAATTATCATTTTAGAAAATACACTATGCAGAAAGTAACAACTTTTTAGTTTGTATGCGACAAACGTTTGAACACTTTTTGAACACCGCAACCGTGATGAAGTCTTCAAAGCCCCTTTCTATCAGTATTTGAGATTAAGAAAAACGGTTCGATTCCGGTCTGCGGCATGATTTTAAGTGAGAGAAACGTTGATTTCACAGCGTTTCTCTTATTTTTTTGCTTATAGGTTTTGAACACACTTGAATACAATTTTTACAGTTGTATACCTCATCTGCGTTTCTTTCTTCTTATAATTCAGAGAACAATTATTAAGACGGAGAACTGATGCCTGATAGAACAGAGATAAGAATAAGCCGGATAAATGCTGAATGTTACAGCATTTATCCGGCCTTTGTCTTGTAAATTTCGCCACATTTAAATATAAAGCACTATACCTGTATTCTGTCTGCAACTTCATTTCCAAGAACAATCTTTCGGTTTGCAGAAGAAATAATCAGAGAATCGTGGAATTTGCGGAGAACACGAATTGTGCTGCCTTCATGAATATCCATATCGTGCATGGATTTCATAACTTCCGGCAATCCGAACATCCATTTAATGGTGTAAGTGTATCCCTGAGTAGAATCTGATAATGAATGCATAAAAAAACCTCCCTGTATAAAGTAATATGGTAAATAATGTCAGATAATTTATTGCTGTTATTGAAGTAATTGTATATCTATGAGTATTAGTTCGTCAATTATAACATTATTTCATACAATACTTAAATAATCATTCATTTATTCAGATATTTTCAGGGACTTTTTTCCGCATATACATATAATTTATTCGATAAATTTCAGATTATCAAGAGCATAGCGGAGTGCCATGCACATTAATTCATTTCTTGAGCGTCCGCTTTTGGCAGACAAGTCATCATATTGTTCCTGCAGTTCACGTTCAAGGCGAATGGTCATGGTGATTGATCTGTCTTCTTTTTTATCTGTACATTTTGGCCGGACAATAAAGTCGTTTGGCATGATTATCCCTCCTGTATAAACATTTATTAGTGAATGGTTATCATAATTGATATTGCTTATTCTATAGCAATTCTCTGAAATAATGCATCTTAATCCAGCCCATCAGAGTGTGAAATCCTGCGTCAGATATCTTTGTCGTGCGTCAGCACGCCTGCAGATATCTTCCTTGTCTTTCGCACTCTGCTGAACTGTCTTAAATGCATTATTTACGAGGATTGCTATAATTTTGATCTCCGTAATCACTGTTATGATATAAAGTATAGTTACACAGGATTGACATTGATATAACACAAATTTATAATACATATTAGTATTACTTTTCTCCGCTTTGAAATAGAAAGGTTATCCTGCGAGACTGTTGTAAGAATCAATTTGATGCGATAGTATGAGTGAGTTATGAATATGTGGGGAATACTTGTAACATTAGAGTGTGTCTGAAAAATCATTCCCGCAATCTGCACGCCCCACTTTGCGGGATATTTCACCTGAATTCAGTTGCCGTAGCCCGCTACGGCGCCCTCATCCGGGCAAAATATCCCACAAATTGTGACGCACATCTTGCAGAAAGCCTTTTTCAGACACGCTCTAGAATGCAGTAAATAAATATTTTCAGAGAGACTGGGTAAATATATGGAAAATGTGATTCGGAAATTGTATGGTATGTATATGGATAATGACAATGGGGAAGAAAATGAAATGTCAGAAATACATGATGATTTATGTAAAGCGAAAAAAGAGGCGGCATACCAGTGCTATCAGAAATTGAGAGTTCAACTGACAGATGAGCTTGCTGAAGAACTGGATGAACTGATGAATAAACATATGGAAATATATCCACAGGAGCTGGAAGAAAGTTTTGCCATGGGATTTAAAACAGGGGCAAGGCTGATGTGCGAGGTTTTTGGTGAAGAAACAGAATGATTGTAAAGCAGATATGGCAATTCTCCAGATAAAGTATGATTTTAGAGGATTGCCATAGGTTTGATAAGTGGGTCTGACATATAATTTTTGATAACATGATCAGGGTAATTTATGGTTGTTGAATGTTATCAGAAATTGTGAGGTTGTCAGACGTAATTTCATTCAGGAGATATTCTATAGTATGCATATGTTCGTTCATAACTTTTTCTGCAAGAGGTGCATCATTATTGGTTATTGCCTGAACAAGCCGAGTGTGCTGGGAATCAATCTCCGGTGCATCGTTATTTTTCTGCATAAGATAGGAACGTATTCCAACGATCATATTTTCGGTAATCTGTGCAGAGGCATTTAAGACACTCAGTATTAATGGATTGGCAGAAATCTGAGCAATTTTCAGATGCAGATCACGATCCAGATCACCGCGGATTTTTTCATCCTGAGTGCTGTCCAGTCTGGCAATGATAAGCTGGAGTTCAGCAGCATCCAGCGGTGTACAGTTTTGGGCGGCGAGAAAAGCAGCTTTGCTTTCCAGTGCGCCTCGAAGCTGCAATGCATCCTGAATTTTGCTGTTGTACATTTGAAATATGATAGACAGAGGTTCAGTAAGACAGCTGTGAAGATCATTTGCAATATAATTGGCACCGCCATGTACGCTGACAGTAATCCCGAGCAGGGAAAGAGCCTTCAGGACTTCTCGTAATGCTGGTCTGGAGATTCCGAATTCTTCTGCCAGAATACGTTCAGCAGGAAGTGCGTCGCCGGGTTGTAATTCTCCGTTTTGGATATTTTCGATAATTTGTTTCAGAACATCGTTGAATGTACTGGTTTTATCTATTTTTCTAAACATTTATTTTCCTCTTTCCTGGTACATCGTTTCGTAAATAACTATACCAATCGGATTCGCAGACAAGTGAGTGGTATAGTTATTTCGAAAACGGTGTACTAACCTTTGTTGTGTTATGCAGCTCTATATCAGATAACTGTTCCGCAGAGATTTCTTTGATTATTAAATAGTTACATACATCTAATATTATAACGGATTGAAAGGGAGATGCAACTGATTCCTGCAAAATTTCTAAAAGTGTAAAATTTTTGTGTTGCTGAGAACGGAGTGAACAGTAACAAATTTTTGCAGTTTTTTAATAAATTTTATAATTCTATGTGCTATGGATTATCTGCTTTTATCTAGTGGCATTATACTACATTTGAAAAGGTCTCAAACCCTTGTGTTTACTGGAAATTTTACAAAAGGTATTTTATCTCTATATGTCAAATAGCAGTATTTTTTTATCTGATGATAATTGTCTATTGGGGTAAAAATTGGGGTACAAAAGATATGTGTGGTGTAATGGCTTATACAGTGCAAGAATAGCAATAAATACAGTTTGACAAATATTTCAGCGATTTGTATAATATACTTAACAAGGGAGCCGGAAGGTGAGTGCACTTCACCCGACCCGGCGAAAATAGTTAGCTAAAAAATAGCCGCCAACTCGCCAAAGTTCAGGACGGCTATTTTTTATGCGCGTATGTAAGTATAGCTATGATCAGATTAGCAGTTGTCAAAATAATCATAAATGTCTCGTAATCGCTCATAAACTTCACCTCCTCCGTAAGGTGTCCGGATTTGGTAAAGAGCACGTCCCCCAGTTCCCCAGGTAAGTATATTATATTGTTTATCTGTGAAAGACGCAGAAATTTCTACGCCTTCTGTCAGAGCATCATTTTTTTATGGCAGCAGTATAGAGGTCTGCTGCCTTGGGCGTATGCCGAAACGAAACGAATACAGCGTATACTCCGAAAGCTTGGTACTTTGAAATACAGAGTGTTCGCTATTTTATCCGAACGTTCATTTTTAGAAAAGAGAACAAAATCTATTGTAACGCTGTATTTAAGAAAAGCTTATATAACCAAAATTTGTGGAGATATGAATGTCAGGACCTTGCGAGTTTTTAAATAGGCTCCAGATCTCTTTTTTTTCGTGCATTATTTATAAAATCACTTAGGCAGTTGTAAAGTTCGAGTTTGGCTGCACGGCCAAGGTTGGTATATTCAATAGTATCTTCTGAGTTCATTGAGAAATCATCAGGATTATGAAAGTAAAATTTGAAAAAAGCTTTATATTTTTCATTTATAATTTCATCTAAGTAAAAAATAAAATCCTTATTTTCTAAAATCTCCGGAAGTACAGAACCTTTTCGACAAAAATAAAGCAAAGTTTTGATTGCCTCTTCAGATAGGCCGGTATATTCAGAGAAATGTTTGTATTCTTTGTTAGGCGTATCTTGTTTACCTAAGAGGTAGTCAAAATCACATTTAAAATATTCTGCAATAGTAACCAACATATCTACTGATGGATAGTTATATCCTTGTTCCCAATTTTTAACAGTATCAAGACTGATATTTAAATTCACTGCAAATTCTTCCTGAGTTAAACTTTTTCTTTTTCTAAGACTTTTGATCTTTTCACCCAAACTACGTAATAAAACACGTTTTCTACCCAAATAAATCACTCCTTATATATGGGATTAGTACGTCTGTTAATACATATTAAAACCTGTTAAAATGAATTTGTCAAGGATAAAATAACTTAAAACATGAAAGGGGCAGATAAAATATGAGAAAAACAAAGAAACAAGAGTGTGAAGCACCAAAGCTGCTGGTTGATACGGAAGAGTTGAAGCAGATGCTATGTGCAGGGAGAGCGGCAGCAGTAAGGATTGGCACAGATGCTGAAGCAAAGGTTCAAAGTGGCCGAAGAGTACTTTGGAATGTGAAAAAAGTGCAGAAATACATTGACATGATCAGTGAATAAAATAGAAAGGACTTTGTGCAGATGAATGAAAAAAGGAGGGTACGGTATGGTTTATCAGGAGGTTACAAGGAATAAAACTCTCTCTCCAGCAGCCAAGGGATTGTATGCGTATTTATCTTCTTTCTGTGGCACATCTGATGAATGTTATCCGAGCGTGGCAACAATTATTGCAGAAATGGGAATGGGGAAAGATACCTTTTATCGCCAGATTAATGCTTTGGTGGCGGCAGGTGTTGTTGAAAAGAGACAAACTAAGGACAATAAAGGTAAATTTCAAAAAGTAGTATACAAGTTAACTCATGAAGTCGGGATAAGTGAAAAGCCGATTCCCCAAAATGAGTATACGGGTAAACGGTATACGGCTCATAGGGCAACTAACAATAACAATATAAACAGTAACAATATAAACAATAACAATAATAAAGATATATGTGTACAACCAGAGGTTGATACTCCACCAAAAGCAATTCAAAGGAAAAAGACTTCAAGATTTGTTCCACCTACAGTAGAAGAGGTAAGACAGTATTGTCTGGAAAATAGTTATACCCTTGATGCTCAGCGCTTTGTTGATTTTTATGAGTGTAAGGGCTGGATGGTTGGAAAAAACAAAATGAAGAATTGGAAAGCAGCAGTTAGAACCTGGGTGAGAAAAGATCAGGAAGGAGTAGCGAGAGATGAAGCAGAACCAACAAATTCCGTCCGGTTATGGTGAGTGTCCTGTGTGTCATGGCACTGGATGGGAAATCTATAGAGAAACTCCAGAAGGCTATAAGGAACCATTGGAATTTACAAGAAGATGTTCAAAGTGTAAGGGAAAAAGGCGAATAAATGATCAGACAGGTGTACCACCGGAGTATTGTAGTGCGGATCTTACAAAGTTTAATTTTGAAGCATATAAAAGCAGAATGGAGAATTTCCGAAAGATTGTTACGAATTTTGTCAATGAGTTTAGCAGATGGGAAAAACAGGGAAAAGGATTATATCTTTGGAGCAAAACAACGGGAAGTGGTAAAACATTCCTTGCCTGCTGCCTTGCAAGATCCCTGATGATGAAGTATGACCTGCAGATGCGGTTTATTACGGCTCCGGATTACATAAGTGTAGTCGGAGATAGTTATAAGAGAGACAGAGGTGAGTTGGATTCGAGCGAAGTGTACCGGGAATGTAAATTGTTGGTGTTGGATGATATCGGTGCACAGGCAGACAAAGACTGGCAGAGACAAGAATTGTTTCGGTTGATTAACAAGCGTATGGAAGACGGAAATGTCACAATCTACACTTCAAACATGAGTACAGACAATCTGAATGTGGACGCAAGGACCAGAGACAGGATTGTAAAAGTCAGTGTGGAATTACAAATGCCGGAAGAAAGTTTGCGGAGAAAGAAAGCAGAAATGGAACAAAACGAGTTTTTAAAAGAGGTATTGCCGTGAAAAAACTACGTTTAAAAATAAATGGAGAACAAGTAAAAGCTGTTTTGATTGAAACTGATCAACTACAACAATGGAAAAACGAAATATCTGCAGAAGTTCTTGAGGCTGTCAAAAGTGATTTGAAAAAAGGATTAGTTGCTGATGAACAATTGTCAGAAAAGAAGATATCAGATATTTTAAAGCGAGAACGGGCAATTCAAAACACTCAGTTTATTTTAAAGGGATATAGAAAAATAAAACAAGGATGCGAAAAAGCAATATTAGATCGATATCAACGTGCAGAAAATTATAAAGAGAGTTGGAAGTGGTTTGATTCTTTAATGAGAAATAAGGATCCGGATGAATTTATAAATGAGCTTAGAAGCTCTTCGGATAGAACTGCAGATATTATTCATACCATCGATTTGATATTTGATGAATATTGGCAATATTGCCAGAGAGGAGATGCAACCAATCAAAGACGTTATGATGTAGTATTTTCTCTTTATATAGCAGATGAACCATTGACAATGCAAAGTTTAGCGGAAGCTTATAAAGTAAGCAGAGTGACAATATATAATGATAAAAATAAAGCAGTGGAAGAACTTGCAGAGAGAATATTTACTACGAAAATTTAATGGTTGAAATAGAGCGATTTAAGGCTTCTGGAGCTATGCCGAATTAAGACGAATACTTGTATTATATAATGCGTAAAAAGGACGAGAATGGATGAAAACAGTGCAAGTGTACTTGAATATAGGGGAAAGCGGAACAAACGAAAATAGCCACTTATTATAGGGTAACAAATGGCTTGGAGATATTAAAGGGTATCACTGAAATAATGCTTCGATCAATTAAATAAGTGAAGCTGCAACAGGTGAGAGTGTAAGCAAATGGAAAATTGACAAATTTCTGAAGCTGGCATATGATGATACTTATCAAGACAGCCAGTAAGGGAGGTTGGGTCCCGTCCTGGCAAATATGTTTAGCTAAGATGTAGCCGCCTATTCTTTACCAGAGAGCAGGGCGGCTATTTCTTATGTGTGTATGTAAGGATAGAAAGAGAAGTCGTATTAGCAGTGTAGAGTTTTATTCCGTCTACAGAGGCAAAATCGTTATCATCGTCATTTTAGCTGCAAACTCAGGACTGGAAGAAAGCATTTTTGCATTTTCCATGGATGACTCATAGGCATCCAGTCCTACATTTGAAAGATTCAGGCAGGAGATTTTTTCAATTCTATCGAATCCGTATTTTAAAGCAAGGGCAGCAAAACTGTTGTTAAAAAATGGGGATGCAAAACGATTAATATCAGAGAAATCAACATTAATCTCATCTGCAGTATGAAGCCCTTTTTCTATTTCCTCTCTCAGGACTAATCCTTTGGACTTGGTTGCAGCTTCTTTTGAGAAAGAGCTTACTTTGATTTTCATGGTTGTTCCTCCTTTAATTTGTATATATGAGTATTATCGGAAATAATTATTTTCCCTTTAACTTAATCTACAAAATTGTTGCTTTAGTCCTTTACGATAGAAAGACGATAGGTAACGTGATGATCTTCAGATGGTGGATTCTGGAAAACTTCCTCATCAATTTTTAGATTGGTCCAGTCATCTGTATAGATTACTCCGTCAATTAATTCGACTTGGATAAAGTCAGGTAAATTCATAATATCGTCACAGGTATATAGACGTTTTGCCATGAGAGCACATCCTTTTGTGAATAATAGTGGTTATGCGTTGTCGCGTTCCATCCGCTGATCTACTGCTTTTTTGATGTAGCCGTTTACACTTTCGCCGGCAGCTTCTGCTGCCTGCATGATAACTTCCTTTTGGCCTTTAGGAAAGGTTACATTAATGCGATCGTAATTGTTTTTAACATATTTATTTACAGCTTTTTGTTGAGCCTTACTTACCTTATTTTCCTCTGGCATGTTTGCACCTACTTTCTAAGTATAATAAAAGGCGGTAGAGATAGGTTTATTTTCTCCACCATAACTGAAGTATATTATAAAAATCTATTGATGTAAATATAGAAAATGCTTAAATATATTGGTGTAAATATAGTTAAAGTGCCAATGTACTATTGGTGTAAATAGATATATAATATAATCAGTTCAAAGGAACAGGAAAATAACAGAATCAGCGAAGGTGGACGGGAGTACCAAAAGGGAAAGCAAGAGTACCACATAACACCGGGAAACAGGATAAGAGAGATTGAGATGCACTGAGTAGAACGATAGATGCTTAATGCCTGCTGGGGCTGATTCAGAAAGGGGCATATATGAGAACGTACAATTTATCAAAGATCATGCTGAAGGCATGGAAGATTTACCGCCAGAACAAAGAAAAAGGTATTAACTTTGCAGAATCGCTTCACAGAGCATGGTTATCAGCTAAGGCCGAGGAAATCAACGCAAAGAGGATTGAAACAGCAAAACAGGTAGCCGGAGTCACCGAGAAAACCAATACATACAGCAAATGGAAAGAACTTGGTTATAAAGTGGTTCATGGTTCCAAGGCATTGTTTGGTTGCTCACTGATCTGGGGAAGTAGAGGAGATAACAAAGAGTATAAAGCAAGTTTCTTTGGTATCTCTCAGGTCCAGCCAATTGTACAGGAGGCATAGAAATGACAGTTTTAGATGTAATAGTTATTTTCCTGTCTGGTGTGATGTCTACATTGTATTACGATTACACTCATGGAAAAAGATAAGAAAAGCCCCTACCAGTGCACCACCACTGATAAGGACTTGTAGATCCAAGGCAAATACCCATAAGCCCGGATGTATTGAGTATATCATCTTCCGGGCAAAAAAGAAATGCAGGAGGAAAAAATAATGATTGAAACATTGTATTACGCATATCTGGAAGGAAATGAAAAGCTGAAATCTGAACATACTGAAAAACTGGATTAAGATGGTTACCAAGTTTTGGAGCAAATAACCGAATTAGATAATGAGATAACGGGAAATGAAAAAGAGGTGACAAAATGTATAAAAACGACGAGATAGCAGAGAAAAATGCAGTTTGTAAAGTTATGTATATTAAGGACCAGGAAAAATATAAAAAATACCGTATTGACGAATGGCTTAGAAAGAAAATGGCAGAAAAATATAACGAAGACGATATAGATAATCCACTTCTAAGAATTGATGTAAAGTTTGATGAACTTAATCCAGATGCACAAATAGAATTGCTTGGCTTTGCGAAGGGTTATATATTGATGGGGAAAAGCCTGCCATTAAAAAAAGAATTATGGGCTCTTTTGGAGATGGGAAATTCAGAAGTATGGAAAGAAATTGAAGAATTTGCAGATTCACTTATCATAAAGGGAAAAGTACTTAAACAGAGCTAAGAGATATGATTTGATAAAAAAGAAATTGCGCCGGCGCAACTAGGGACCTGTAATATGGCAGCAGTTGGGCCGGCTCTTTTATATACAGGGGTGATCGTATGAATGACAAAGAGTTTAAGCAGATGCTTGATAAGTTGGTGGACCAGGAAGAAAAACACCTGCAGGTGAACAGTGAAGAGTTTAATCAGAGACACAGAGAGCTGATGGAGCTGATTGAGAGGGCTGGTAGGAAGGAGTGAGGTATAAATGGCAAGAATCCCGTCAGGAATGAGGAAGAAAGCAAATGGATTATTTGAAAAGCGTTTTACTGTGGACGGCAAACGTTACAGTGCTTATGGGCACAATGTGAAGGAATGCACAGAAAATGAAACCCTGATGCGTGAAGAGATAAAAGCAGGGCTGTATACTTCCAACAGGAATATAACGCTGGACTCTTATTTTGATGAGTGGGAAAAATCCAGAACAGGAGTGATTAAGGACAGCAGTATCAAGATGAACCGGTCAAGGTATAACAATCATATCAAGTCAGTGTTGGGAGAAACCAAGCTTCAGAAGATTGAGAAGCGTGAGATTGTAAAGCTTCAGCAAAATTTGGCACAAAAACTGAGTGCATCAACAACTAACAGCGTTATAGTATTATTAAAAACGGTATTAAATGCAGCAGTTGATGATGAGATTATTATCAAGAATCCTGCTGCCAGTGTGAAGCCACTGAGAATGGACGACAGACCGAAAGCAAGTGAAACTATTCACCGGGCATTAACCAGAGAGGAACAGCAGGCATTTATCCAGGAAGCTAAACAGGAGTGGCTTTATGAGTTCTTTTGCTTTTCCTTATGTACCGGAATGAGACTTAATGAGATTGTGGCTCTGAAATGGCAGGATATAGATTATATCAATAATGTGATTCATGTGACTAAAACAGTGAGCTGGAAACAAGGCGGAGGGATTATAGAGACTTCTCCGAAATCAGAGACAAGTAAACGTGATATTCCTATGAATGATACAATTAAAAAGGTTCTGCAGATGCAGAGAAAGAAAATGGCTATGATTTACGGCGAAATTGTTGCGAGGAAAATGGACAGCAATATATTTATCGGGAGCAACGGATCCAAGGCGGTGGCATCTTCTACAGTGGTGTTTTCTATAAACAATGTTTTAAAGAGACTCCGGCAGCAGGGTATAGAGATTGAGAGATTTACCCACCATGCTTTCAGAGATACATTTGCGACACGATATATAGAAGAGGGTGGGAATATGCAGACGCTCCAGAAAATTCTGGGACATAGTAGCCTGGCTATGACAGCAGATCTGTACGCTCATGTTCTTCCGAGTACAAAGCAGCAGGAAATGAAACAAGTAGAAAATGGTTTTATTGGGGTGGCAGTTTTATAACTGCTGCCTCTTTTTATGAATAAAATCAGCGGATTGGGGTAATAATTGGGGTAAAACTAAAATTTGCATTCCGGGAATCCCGCAAAATCAACATTCTTTGCAGTTTTTTTATAGATTTTATAATTATATTAGAAATTAGACAAATTTCTCTCACATTTATAGGTTATGATATTTACATCTTAAGGAAATGACGTACCTTAAGAGAAAATCTTTCCTTTCCCTAAAAAGTGTAAAATGAACGTGAATCACCGCTTAGCCGACAAGATCGACGGAGAAGCGGTGATTTTATTATGTCACTGAAGCAGGATTCTTTCTTATAAACCTCTGTAACGATTAAGACAGGCATAAATTTCCTGAATACGGGGAGTAGCGTAACCACAGGAAATTTTTTGATTCTCCGTAAAGAAGGACAGACCATGTAAAGAGAGATTTTTCCAGAGAAACTGCACAATCTCAGGCAGGGTACGTCTGCCGTCTGCCAGATGTTCAACTGCATATTTCAGCAGGAGACTTAAGGCAGCGGTCTGTTCTGCGTCAATAAGCTGTTCTGTATAGCGGAGATCAATCTCCTGTCTGCCGAGAGAGAAGCCATCTGTTCCGGAGATTCTGGTTTTCAGGCGCTCAGGTTTTGCGGCACCGGAATCGGAATGATTTCCACGACTGTTATGTCTGAGGCGCTTAGAAGATTCGGCAGGTCTGCTCATAATGCGATGGCTGTGCGGAAGCTGAAAATCAGTAACTGAAACAGCAGGCAGAGGATATTGGCTGCATAATTTTTTGACAGAAGCTGTAATATCTTTTGGAACGTAATTGTCCATCTGGATAATTGTATCTGCAATATGAAAGAATGCCCCGGAACTTCCGGCAACAAGAATTGTAGAAATCCCTGCTTTTTTATAAAGATCCTCTGCACGCTCCAGAAACGGAGTGATCGGCTCTTTCTCACGCTGGATAACCTGCTGCATGAAAGCATCACGAACCATGAAGTTAGTTGCGGAGGTGTCTTCGTCAAGAAGAAAAAGGTGGCTTCCGGCTTCCATGCTTTCTACGATACCGGCTGCCTGGGAAGTGCTTCCACTGGCATCCAGTGTAGAGAAACAGCGGGTATCTTTCTTGTTTGGAAGATCATTTATAAACATGGAAATATCCACATCCTTGATAAAACGGCCATCTTCTGAACGCAGTTTGACAGCAGTTGCATCTGTGATCACGTATTCACGTCCATCTCCGGGGATATGATTGTATACACCAAGTTCAAGTGCATTCAGAAGCGTGGATTTGCCATGATATCCACCGCCTACGATCAGAGTGATTCCCTTTGGAATCCCCATGCCTGTGATTTTTCCTTTATGGGGAAGATTTATGGAAATGCGCAGACTGTCCGGAGAAGTAAAGGGAACGGAAGCTTTCATAGGGCGGGAGGAAATACCGCTTTCTCTTGGGAGGATGGAGCCGTCGGCTATGAATGCGCAGAGATTTTTTGCGGGCAGCGTCTGACGGATAAATTCCTGATCCTCTGCAAGCTCTATATAATTCTGTAATTCCTTTGCATTAAGGCTGGAATAGAAAAAGGATTTTTGAATGCATACAGGCAGAAAATCAAAAAGGATTTTCTCCAGTTCAGTGGCATTGATCGTGCGGCCATTAGCAGGGAAGCCCACAAAAAAGCGGGCGGTTATGCCTTTTTCTGTTATTTCACAGGCTGTCCGGGAAAGAATCTCCTGACCACAATGACTGACAGTGAGCAGGCCGCTTTTTCCGGAGCCTTTTGCACGAAAGCTGTACTGACTGACCTGTTTTTCAAACTGACGTGTAAGATAGTCGCAAAGAGTAGTCCCGGTAAGCGTATCTTTATAATATTCGACGGGAAATCCGGCATCTCTGTGTGAAATCTGAATGCTGACATGAGAGGGAGAAGCAAAAGGATCTCCCTGCACATGGTCGATGGACAGAATATAATTTCCAAAATGATACAGACCTTTCAGCCCTTTATATGCCGGATAACTTTTGCGGTTTATGGAACGAAGCTGCTGACGCAGTTCCTCTGAATTTTTCATGACAGAACCTCCTGGTATTGCAGATATTTTTATAATAATCCTCGCAAATAATGAATTTGAGAGGAGAAACATTAACCTGCCATCAACTATAGCGGAAATGAATCATAATGTCCACTGACAAATAAATATTAATCATATGGAAAATTTTCAGAGGATGTTTTATAATGAAAAACAGGTAATTGTTCAATATCATTACATAATAGCGAACTGATGAATAGTTACCGTTATCAAAGCAATACTATGAATGACAGTCATAAAGAAAGGCGGAACAGTAAATGGAACGTAGAAATGCATGGCTTTCTTATACAGAAGCAGAAGAAAAAGAACTGGAGCAGGTTGCAAAAGCGTATCGCAATTTTCTTAATGTGGGAAAAACAGAGCGTGAATGTGTGACGCAGATCATCAGAGAAGCACGGGCAGCAGGTTATGAATCTCTGGAAGAGAAGACTGCGAAGGGTGAGAAACTGAAAGCAGGAGATAAAGTTTATACAGTCGGAATGAAGAAGATCATTGCACTGTTTCATATCGGACAGGATGATATTTCTGAGGGAATGAATATTCTGGGAGCACACATTGATTCTCCACGTCTTGATGTCAAACAGAATCCATTATATGAGGATACGGATCTTGCATATCTGGATACCCATTATTATGGCGGTGTTAAGAAATACCAGTGGGTGACTCTTCCCCTGGCAATCCATGGCGTAGTGGTAAAGAAAGACGGAAGTACAGCAGAAGTAAATATCGGTGAGGATGAGGATGATCCGATCGTATATATCACAGACCTTCTGATCCATCTTGCAGGAAAGCAGATGCAGAAAAAAGCGGCAGAAGTGATTGAGGGAGAGAATCTGGACATCCTGATCGGCAGCAGACCACTGAAAGACCTGGAAGATGATAAGAAGAAAGAGGCAGTAAAACAGAATGTATTGAATATCCTTAAAGAGAAGTATGATATGGAAGAGGAAGATTTTCTTTCTGCAGAGCTGGAGATCGTACCGGCAGGAAAGGCAAGAGAGTGTGGTCTGGACAGAAGTATGATCGCTGCTTATGGACAGGATGACAGAGTGTGCGCATATACTTCTCTGCTTGCAATGCTTGGGATGGACACCCCGAAACACACTTCCTGCTGTCTGTTTACTGATAAAGAAGAGATTGGAAGCGTAGGTGCAACCGGTATGCAGTCACGTTTCTTTGAGAACGCAGTGGCTGAACTTCTGGATGC
Source organism: Blautia sp. 1001283B150304_161114_C9 (assembly GCF_015668165.1). Classification (NCBI taxonomy): domain Bacteria; kingdom Bacillati; phylum Bacillota; class Clostridia; order Lachnospirales; family Lachnospiraceae; genus Blautia; species Blautia sp. 1001283B150304_161114_C9. The sequence goes on from NZ_JADPGO010000008.1 coordinate 21,077, forward strand.
AATGGGATGCTACAGTGATCTGAGATTGAGAAGAACTCTGAAGAATTCCAGTATGCTTTCCTCTGATGTAAGTGCAGGCTATGATCCGGCTTATGGGGAGGCATTTGAGAAAAAGAATGCAGCTTATCTTGGAAGAGGTATCGTATTAAATAAATTTACCGGAGCAAGAGGTAAATCCGGCTCGAATGATGCAAATGCAGAATATGTGGCAAGAGTCAGAAATATTTTTGACAGCCATGAAGTTGCGTTCCAGACAGCTGAGCTTGGTAAAGTTGATGTAGGCGGAGGCGGAACAATCGCTTATATCGCAGCACTTTATGGAATGGAAGTCATTGACAGCGGTGTGGCAGTGCTCAGTATGCATGCACCATGGGAAGTGACAAGTAAGGCAGATATTTACGAAGCTAAGAAAGCATATAAGGCATTTCTGCTGGAAGCATAAAAAGTCAGGCAGATGCGGAATAAAAATATGAAGAAATCGTGGAAGCTGTATCGTTTCTGATAACAGAGACTTGCAGATTCCGCAGATAAGGGCAGAGCTTTTGGAAAACTGAAGCGCTGCCCTTTTAACATATAAGTGAGGTTATGATTGTAAAAGGTATTTCTGATATCTTACGAAAGACAGGTTGCGATTCTGTAAGATCTGGATTGGAGCAGGATATTTAATAGACGGGAGGGAAAGATGGAGGAAGCGCTGATCAGAGTAAAAGATTTGTGTAAAATATATAATCCCGGCGAGAATGAAGTACGGGCGCTGGATCATATTAATCTGGAAATTAATAAGGGTGAGTTTGTTGCTATTATCGGACAGTCAGGTTCAGGAAAGTCTACATTTATGAATATGCTGGGTTGTCTGGATGTGCCTACATCCGGCGAATATTTTCTGAATGGAACTGATGTGTCCACAATGGAAGACAATGAACTCTCAGAAGTCAGAAACCGGGAGATCGGATTTATTTTTCAGGGATTTAATCTGATCTCAAATCTGACTGCAATTGAAAATGTGGAATTACCGCTGGTTTACAGAGGGGTAGACAGAAAAACGAGACATAAGCTGGCAGTAGAGTCACTGACCATGGTAGGGCTTGAGAAACGTATGGATCACAGACCAAATGAAATGTCAGGAGGACAGCAGCAGAGGGTGGCTATTGCAAGAGCAATCGCGGCCCAGCCACCGGTGATCCTGGCAGATGAACCTACAGGAAATCTGGATTCTGCATCCAGTAAGGAGATTCTTCAGATTCTTAAAAGTATGCACGAGCAGGGAAAAACGGTCATATTGATCACACATGATAATGGGATTGCTGCTCAGGCAAGGCGTGTAGTCAGAATTATGGATGGAAAGATAGAGTCAGATTTTATCAATAAAAACTATGGGAAAGAAGAATATATAAAAAATCAGCTGGATGCATAAACCCGGTTACAAGGAGACAAATATTATGAAAAAAAAGAAAAGTAAAAAGAAAATTATTATTGGAGCAGCGGCTGTTCTCGTTGTTGCCGGCGGAGTTACAGTAGCAGGTCAGAGGAATTCCACAGAAAATCAGATCCCGCAGGTTCAGGTGGTAATTGCAGAGAAGGGTGATGTTGAGGAAATTGTAGATGCTACAGGAACAGTGGGAAGTGAAGAGGAGAAGACCTATTATTCTCCTGTAAATGCAGAGCTGAAAACGGTTTCTTTTGCCCAGGGAGATGTGGTGAAAAAGGGAACAAAACTGATCGAGTTTAATACAGAGGATCTGGAGAAAGATAATCGGAAAGCAGAACTGAATCTGAAATCAACAAAGTATGATACAAAGGATACAAGAAATAAATCTGACAAAGCAGAGAAGAAGCAGAAGGATGCCAAAAAGAATGTTCAGGAGCTTGAGAAGAAAATAAAGGATAAAAAAGCTTATGTCTCGTCTCTGAAATCACAGATTTCAGCGGCAGCAGCAGCGGCACAGCGTGAAGCGGCAGCTCAGGCATCCGCACAGGCAGCAGCTCAGGCTCAGGCACAGCAGCAGGAAGCTCAGGCAAAAGCCCAGGCAGAGGCAAAGAAACAGGAGGAAATCCAGAGTAAATATCAGGCCGCACTTTATACATACAAGACGGAGACTCTTCCGCAGTACCAGCAGCAGCTCTCAGATCTGAATGCACAGTATAATCAGGCACAAAGCGATTATAATCAGGCAGACACCACATATCAGATGGCATTTGCAACATGGCAGGCAGACCCTTCAGATGAGAATACACAGGCTCTGGATAATGCGGAGGCTGCAAGAACACAGGCACAGCTCGCAATGCAGCAGGCACAGCAGACTTATAATGATCTTAAGCAGCAGACACCGAAAATGCCGGTACTTTCTGATTTCATAGAAAGCAGTGCAGATTACTCATGGGGAATTTCAGACGGTTCAGATGCAGATGACAGCGATGGGGAAGATTCTTCCTCCTACGGATATGATTACAGTGGAAGTGATGGCGGGACAGTAACTGCGGATACTTCTGCTCTGGAAAGTGCACTTGAGACAGCAAGCGATGAACTTGCAGAGCTTCAGTCAGATTTGGCTTCTGAGAAAGCTATCGCAGAGGCAGATTCCACAAGCCTGACAAAAGAAGAAAAAGAGAAACTGAAAGTAACAGATAATCTTTCCGAACTGGACGCAAAATCAGCCGAGGAACTGGTGAAGGAAGGAAAGAAAGGAATCACCGCGGAATTTAACGGAATCATATCCAAGGCAGATATTAAGCAGGGAGCAGCAGTTACTCAGGGTATGGAACTGTTTACTATTGAGAATACAGACAAGGCAAGTGTGGATGTGACTCTCTCTAAATATGATTATAATACAGTGAAAGAGGGGCAGTCTGTTGAGATTACCTTGGGGGATAATACTTATCAGGGTACTGTAACAAAAATGAGTCATATTGCGGTGCAGAATGAAAAAGGAACGCCGGTCATTTCAGCAACAGTAAGCATTGATAATCCAGATGAAGATATTTTCCTGGGAGTAGATGCAAAGGTTAAGATTTATGCGGCTTCTGCGAAAAATGTGGTGACTCTTCCTGTGGAAGTGGTCAATATCGGAAAAGAAGGCTCCTTCTGCTATGTGATAGAAGATGGACTGGTGACAAAGAGAAATATTACCACAGGAATCAGCTCAGAGGATTATGTGGAAATTACGGACGGAATCAAAGAAGGAGAAGAAGTAATCGCAGATCTGGGTGATTACACAGAGGGAATGGAAGTACAGGCAGTTCCTGAACAGACAGGAGAGGATGCCGATGAGTAATCTGTATGAATATATCAAGATGGCAGTCCATAACATTATGGCAAATAAGGGACGTTCTTTTCTGACTATGCTTGGCATTATCATTGGCATTGCTTCTGTAATTGCCATTGTATCTGTGGGTGAAGGAACCAAGAACCAGATGAACAGTGAAATTGATGATATCGGTGGCGGGCAGATTGCCATCAGTGTCAGTGATGAGGCACAGACAGATGAGGAGTGGATCACTGCGGATGATGTGGAAGCAATCCGGGCGGTAGACGGTATAGAAGGAGTAAATGTTTCGGATTCATTCAGTGGAGAAACTACCACAGGTAAGGGGAATTTTTCTCTTATGCTGACGGGTGAGGGACCGGATGCAAAGCTGTTAAATAATGCCACCATGAAGCATGGAGTATATTTCGGGGAAAATGAAGTTCAGGAAGCAAAAAATGTCTGTGTGCTTTCCGATGCAGATGCAAAAAGACTCTTTGGCACAGATGATGTGGTTGGAATGACTGTAGATGTCAATTGTTATGGACTGACCAAAAGTCTTCGTATCTGCGGGGTGACAACCCAGAAAGAAAATGGAACCTTTGTCAGTTATACTTATGAGGGAATGCCGGTGACTATTAATGTTCCCTATACTACAATGAATGAATTCACCGGTGTATCCGATTACTTTTTCTCAGTAACAATGCAGGCAGATAAGAACTTAAACAGTCAGGATGTTGCTGACAAAGTGGTAAAACTGATGGAAAAAAGACATCAGTGTGCAGGAAAAGATTACTTTCAGGTACAGAGCTTTCAGGATATTATGAGCTCTATGAATCAGATGCTGGATATGGTGACTGCTTTTATCTCCTTTGTGGCGGGAATTTCCCTTCTGGTTGGCGGTATCGGCGTTATGAATATTATGCTGGTTTCCGTAACAGAACGTACCAGAGAGATTGGTATCCGTAAGTCACTGGGAGCGAAAACCTCTTCTATTATGATGCAGTTTCTGGCAGAGGCGGCAATTCTGACGGTGATTGGAGGGGTGATAGGAATTGTTCTGGGTGTGATTGGCGGATATGTGATCTGTTCAATCATAAGCAGCAGTATGGGAATGTCCATCACTCCGGGAATCAGCCTGAGTACAATTATGGCGGCGACTTTGTTTTCCTGTGCAGTAGGAGTATTCTTTGGAATTTATCCTGCGAAGAAAGCAGCAAAACTGAGCCCGATCGAGGCTTTGCGGCGGAATTAATGAAAACAGGACTGCGATGGTATTTTGGTGTACCTGTATACTGATATCATTACAGAATAGTTGTAAATTGTTATAATTTTGCGAATCAAAAGAAAAAAATAAAAAATTCAAAAAAAGTGTTGACAAATGCTCCAGTATAGAGTAGAATACTCATTGTTGTGAGGGACACGAGATAAGAACTTCACAAGGATGTGCGTTTAGCTCAGCTGGATAGAGCGTTTGGCTACGGACCAAAAGGCCGGGGGTTCGAATCCTCTAACGCACGCTAATAAAAAATAAGACAGTGCAAATGCACTGTCTTATTTTTTATTCAAGTCCGGGTCGGACTCGAACGAATTCGATCTACAAGGCTACTTGACCCTTTGGTTGGTCAGGTTATGATAAAAAATCTCGGAATATTCTGTTATGGTTAATTTCATGCCAGAATATTCCAGGATTTGTTTATATCTTTTTTATTGAATTAAGCCAGTGATGAAGCAGATAATTTTATCCGTTGGACATCAGCATTTCTCAGCAATATCATAGATGAGGCGCTCCGTATCTTCCCATCCGAGACAAGGATCAGTGATGGAGCATCCTGGGGTCATGTGATCGCTGATATCCTGGCGGCCTTCGAGAAGGTAGCTTTCGATCATAACACCTTTAACCAGCTTTCTGAGGTCTGGATTATAGTTACGACTGTGAAGTACTTCTGAAACAATACGGATTTGTTCCTTGTATTGTTTGTTGGAGTTTGAGTGGTTGGCATCTATGATGATGGCAGGGTTCTTAAGATCTTTTTTGGCATACAAAGCAGACAGATGCATCAGATCTTCATAGTGGTAGTTAGGAATAGTCTGTCCGTACTGGTTTACACCACCTCTGAGAATAGTGTGTGCCAGATCATTTCCTGAAGTTTCCACATCATTTCCTCTGTAGATGAAGTGGTGTGGATGCTGTGCAGCAGTGACGGAATTCAGCATAACAGAGAGATCACCGCTGGTAGGATTCTTCATACCGACAGGAATATCCATGCCGCTGGCAGTGAGACGATGCTGCTGGTTCTCCACAGAACGTGCACCTACAGCTTCGTAGGAGAGAATATCATCCAGATAGCTGCGGTTTTCAGGATAAAGCATCTCATCTGCGGAAGAGAGTCCTGTCTCCTGCATAACTCTCATGTGCATCTTGCGGATAGCAATAATTCCGGCAAGAAGGTCAGGAGCTTTATCAGGGTCTGGCTGATGAAGCATTCCTTTGTAACCGTCACCTGTGGTACGGGGCTTATTTGTATAAACTCGCGGGATGATCATCAGTTTGTCAGAGACTTTATCTGCCACTGTTTTCAGTTTGCGTACATATTCGCAGACTGTATCTTCGTTATCAGCGGAACAAGGTCCTACAAGGACGATAAATTTATCTGATTCACCGGTGAAGATACGGCGTATTTCTTCATCGCGCTGTTTTTTTACTTCTTTGAGTTCCTGGCTGAGAGGGTACTGAGATTTCAGAACCTCCGGTAAAGGGAGCTCGTGATTGATTTTCATAGACATGATCTGTTTCCTCCATATAAGTACATGCAGGTCTTTGATAATGCCGGAACTCAGGAATACTTTATACCTGACCGGACTGCCTGCATATTTTCCTTTACAAGTATAACATGGTGTTATCTAAAATTCCAGTACTTTAACACTTTAAACTGACATGTTTTGAGAGGATGTAATCAGACCGTTTTTTATGCCTGTTTCTTAGCTTCACAAAAATGCTTTCAGATGTTACAATCAAATAAAAGATATGAGGAAAGAAATATCAAAAGAATACCAAAGAAAGTCGGGGTGAAGGTTATGGAGATTAAGAGTATTATGATAAAGGACACAACCAGAGAAGAAAGAAAACAGATTGTGGAGGAATCTTTTGGGAATATTTCTGCAAGCTGTGATGGCTGTATGGCGGGACTGACAGAGATGTATCAGGAATATATTGATGGTACAAAGGAAATCCGCGACATTAACATGGAGTTTAATGCACACTACGTACGGGAAGATTTGGATGAGAAATCAAAGAGAAGCTGCCCGATGTAGATAAAACAACTATATGGGAAACTTGCAGATCCCGAATATGCAGGAAATAACAAGATAACAGGAGAAGGATAATAAAATGAGTACAAACAATATGGATAGATTTGAATTCAGATGTATCAGACCGGAGGAGACACAGCAGGCGATAGAGATCGAGCAGATCTGTTTCCCGCCAAATGAGGCATGTTCCCCGAAAAGTCTGACAGAGAGAATAAAAGCAACAGCAGAAACATTTCTGGTAGCTGAGGATAAGGAAACCGGAAAGCTGGCTGCATTTCTTAATGGAGTTCCTACAGATGAGGAGGCTTTCAGAGACGAATTCTTCACAGATATTTCCCTGAGTAATCCTGAAGGCAAAAATATCATGCTTCTGGGTCTGGATGTCCGTCCGGAATATCGTATGCAGGGACTGGGACGTGAACTGGTATCCCGATACTGCCAGAAGGAAGCACAAAAAGGACGAAAGAAACTTTTCCTCACCTGTCTGGATGAAAAAGTGAAGATGTATGAGAAATTCGGCTTTACAGATCTGGGTCAGGCAAACTCCACCTGGGGCGGAGAAGCCTGGCATGCCATGAGCATCGAGATTGGAAGATAATTAACGAGCAGAACAGACAGGAGAGTGTACAATGAGCCTATACGCAATCGGTGATTTTCATCTTTCGTTTACAGTCAATAAACCTATGGATGTATTTGATAAAAGATGGAAGAACCATGTGGTTAAGATTGAGAAGTACTGGAAGAAGAGAGTAACAGAGAATGATACAGTAGTGATAACAGGAGATCATTCCTGGGGGAGAGATCTTGCAGAGTGTCAGGCGGATCTGGATTTTATTATGGCTCTGCCGGGCAGGAAGATTCTGCTTCGGGGAAATCACGATATGTTCTGGGATGCGAAGAAAACAGAAAATCTGAATGAGATGTTCAGAGGAAAGCTGGAATTTTTACAGAATAATTTTTATACATATGAGGATTATGCACTGGTGGGAACCAAAGGCTACTGTTATGAAGGAAAAGACAGCTATGAGCATTTTCTGAAGATCCGAGAGCGGGAGTTGGGGCGGCTGCGCTGCTCTTTTGAAGCGGCGAAGGCAGCAGGATATGAGAAGTTTATCATGTTTCTTCATTATCCACCTACAAGTATTGGAGAGATGGAGAGTCCGTTTACCCTGATGGCACAGGAATTTGGCGCCGAGAAGGTAATCTATTCTCACTGTCATGGAGAGAAGCGGTATGATGACAGCTTTAAAGGCTATGTGGATGGAATAGAGTACAAGCTGGTATCAGGAGATTATCTGAATTTTAAACCGGAGCCAGTATTACGCTAATGGTAATCTTTATATCGGTATTCGATTATAGGTGGGTAGTGGAGTGCGAATATCTGTTTAATATTAAGCATCAGTAGTATAGAAAAAATCCCTGGGAAGTATTATACTTTTCAGGGATGATTTTATGTGCTTTGAGAGAAAATATCTTCGGGGAGAAATGAGAAAATGAAGATTTACTACAGAGAGAAATCTGGCGGGATTGAAATTCTGCGGTGTTTTGGAATAGAGGGCAGAGTTGAGATTCCGGGAATGATAGATGGCAAATTGGTGATCAGTGCGGCACCGTATGCATTTTCCAGTCATATGGATGAGAAAGAAGAACTGAAAAATGCCAGCCTGTGGGAAGTGTCAGATGGTCTTGGGTTTGGCAGAGAAGAGCATGTTCTGGCAGGAAATGATGTGGAGGAGATTGTTTTTCCTTACACTTTAAAAGAGATTGGACGATATATTTTTTATGGCTGCGGAAATCTGAAAAAGCTGGAGTTTTCTGACAGCCTGATGCAGATAGGCTGTGGTGCATTTACAGGCTGCCATGCATTGGAGAAGCTGACTGTTCATATGAGACAGGGAAAGAAGTCAGGCGTTAAGGAAATGCTGGGCGAGATGTGGCAGAGGATAGATGTAAACTTTCTTTATGAGTATGAAGAAGCCAGACTTGTATTTCCGGAGCATTATGATGAGGCGGTTGAGAACACTCCGGCGCGTATTTTGTATACGGAATATCATGGATCAGGCAGTAATTACAGGCAGTGTTTTTATGATAAGGAGCTGAATTATCAGGAATATGACAGGCTTTTTGAAATGGCGGTAGCCATGGATAAGCTGGAAGTTCTGGTTGATATGTCATTTGGCAGACTGGAGTTTCCTTATGAACTGACCGGGAAAGCCATGGAGAATTACAGGGAATATATCCGTAAGAATCTGGGAGATATTGCAGAATATCTGGTAAAGCAGGAGGATATGCACAGATTGGAAGTGATATCCTCGCAAAAACTCTGGACACTGGAAGGAATTGATTCTGCGTTGGATTGTGCATCTAAGAGAAAAGAAACGGAAGTATCCGCATTTTTGATGAATGAAAGAGCAAATCTGGTGGATAATACGGCAGGAAGTGAACGTATCGATGTGGATAAGCTGCAAAATAGTCAGGAAGCTGACAGGACAGAGCAGGGGAAAAATGAACAATCACAAACTACAGAAAAATCTTTGAATAGAAGAACTATACTAAGAAAAAAGAGGTTTGAACTGTGATAGATATAGAGGAAAATAATGATGCAGCCAGAGGATAAAATACAGGAAATAGCAGAAAGAGCAGAGCGTTTGCAGGAAATCGGCAGCAGTATTCTCAGGGTTGCGCGGGATGAATTATATCTGGGAATGCGGTTTTTGGATGTGGCGCTGAGCAGTTTTTCTTATCAGATGGATGGTCAGGTCCATGGATTTGGAACGGATGGAAGAGTGATGTATTTCCAGCCGCAGATGCTGGGAGGCTTATATAGAGAGAACAGGATTCTGGTGAACAGAGGGTATCTGCATATGGTATTCCACTGTATTTTCCGGCATTTTGCATGGAGCGGTACAGAAAGTAAGAAGAGGGCAGACGATGGAATCACAATCCAGGAACGTATGCGTGATCTGAGTTGTGACATTGCAGTGGAGTATATGATAGATGGGATGAGCTATCGGAGTATCCGTTTCTCACGCAGTCTTCTGCGAAGGGAAACATACCGTCTCCTTGAAAAAGAGGGAAAAACCCTCAACGCACAGAGAGTATATAAAATATTGTCAGAATGGAATCTGAACGAAAAGGATCTTACAAATCTGGAACAGGAATTTCGCACAGATGACCACAGATACTGGGAAAGTAAGAAACCGGATCAGAAACCGAATCCCATGCTCAGCCGCAAATGGGGGGAGATCAATGATGGAATCGAGACGGATCTGGAAACCTTTTCCCAGGAGGCAGGTGAGCGGGACGGAGATTTCCTGGAGCAGATAAAAACAGAGAACAGAAGCCGGTATGATTACAGAGAATTCCTGCGGAAATTTGCAGTTTTTCATGAAGAACTGGCAGTGGATGATGACAGTTTTGATTACAATTTCTATACCTATGGTTTGCGTCTCTATGGAAACATGCCGCTGATCGAACCATTGGAATCCAAAGAAGTTAAGAAGATAGAGGAGTTCGTGATCATTATCGATACCTCCATGTCCTGTTCAGGAGAACTGGTGAGAAAGTTTCTGGAGGAAACCTACGGTGTACTTAGTGAGAGTGAGAGCTTTTTTACAAAAATAAATGTGCACATCATTCAGTGTGATGAGAAAGTCCACACAGATAAAAAGATTACTTCTCAGAAAGAAATGAAAGACTATATGGAACATCTGGAACTGTATGGAGATGGCGGAACAGATTTCAGGCCTGCATTTGAATGGGTTGATAAACTGTTGGAACAGCATGAATTTCATAACCTGAAAGGGCTGATCTATTTTACAGACGGATTCGGAATTTACCCGAAGAAAATGCCGTCATATAAGACTGCGTTTGTGTTTATGCAGGATAATTACAGAGATGTGGATGTACCGGTATGGGCCATGAAACTGATTTTGGATGAGGATGATTTTGAGAAGCCAGACAGGTAATGAAATAAAAAACTGAGTAAAAGTAAGAAGTGTTCAGCAGGAAAGGATTTACATTATGGATATAAAACGAGCAAAACAAGAGATAAAGGACTCAATAGAAGCATACCTTGCGAAGGATGAATTTGGAGAATATCTGATCCCGGCCATACGCCAGAGACCAATTCTCCTTATGGGGGCACCGGGTATTGGAAAGACGCAGATTATGGAACAGATCGCCAGGGAATGTAAGGTAGGTCTGGTATCTTATACTATCACACATCACACCCGTCAGAGTGCAGTAGGACTGCCGTTTATCAAAGAGAAAACCTTTGGTCAGGAGACTTTTTCTGTCACAGAATATACTATGAGTGAGATTATTGCCTCTGTCTATGAAAAGATGGAAAAAACAGGTCTCAGAGAAGGAATTCTTTTTATTGATGAGATTAACTGCGTATCAGAGACCTTGGCGCCTATGATGCTGCAGTTTCTTCAGGGAAAGACATTTGGCAATCAGAAAGTACCGGAAGGATGGGTGATCGTGACAGCAGGAAACCCGCCGGAATACAATAAATCTGTCCGCGAATTTGACGTAGTAACCCTTGACAGAATCAAGAGGATTGATGTGCAGCCGGATTTTGAAGTGTGGAAAGAATATGCCTATGAGCAGGGAATCCATCCGGCTGTGATCTCTTATCTGGAGCTTCGCAGAAAGAATTTCTACAGAATGGAGAACACAGTAGACGGACGGATTTTTGCCACTGCCAGAGGCTGGGAAGATCTTTCTAGGCTGATACAGGTATATGAAACACTGGATAAAGAAGTGGACAGAGAGGTGGTATATCAGTATATCCAGCATCCAATGATCGCAAAAGATTTTGCCGCATATCTGGCATTATACAATAAGTATAAGACAGACTATGCAGTGGAGGATCTGCTTCAGGGTAAATGGACACCGATCACTCTGGGTAAGATCCGCAATGCTTCACTGGATGAGCATCTGAGTATTGTTGGTCTGCTGAACGGAAAGCTCAGCCAGTTATTTGCAGACTGTTATTTTATGGATGCCTATGTGACAAAGCTCTATGGTTACATGACAGAATACAGAGATAACCTTCCGGAAATGACGCTGGAATCCATTTATAAAAAGGCAGAAAATGATTTTCAGATTGCAAAAAAATCTGAGCTTCTCACTAAAAATGAAGAAAAAGTATTTATCCGTACAGTGGATTTTCTTGAGAAATTATGGATAGAACTGAGGGGAGAAACTGGTTCTGAAGATAAAACAGAGAATAATAAAGCTGTTGAAATTTCAGAAAAAGATACCTATGAGCGGGCAAAAACAGCTTTTGCAACGGAGGCTGACAGTCTGGAAACTCAGACAGAATATATCTCTCAGACGCTTCAGAATGTTTTTGATTTTATGGAAGCTGCCTTTGGTGATAGCCAGGAAATGGTAGCATTTATTACGGAACTGAATGCAAACTTTTACAGTATCTGGTTTATCCGGGAAAATGGTTCTGACCAGTATTACCGTCACAACAAGGGACTACTGTTTGATGACAGACAGAAACTGATCCTGGGACAAATGGAGGAACTGGAGAACACGATGAAGCGGGGACTAAAAAATTAATTTTCATGCCAATTAGCATTGGATTTTCAGATAAATCGTGGTATGCTGATGAATAGAATTATTATTTGAGTGAAAAATATCAGGAATGCAGGCGCATTTGACTGTGCAGCAGTAGAACGATATGGAATCACTAGAAAAAACGAGGAGGAATATAAAATGGAATTAGAAGTATTAAGAAAAGATATGGTTGCAGCTATGAAAGCCAAAGATAAAGTAACAAAAGAAGCAGTTTCTTCTCTGATTTCTGCGGTAAAGAAGGTAGCGATCGATGAGGGATGCCGTGATGAGATTAAGAGTGATTTGGTGGACAGAGTTATTTTGAAGGAGTTGAAAACTGTAAAAGAACAGCTGGATACCTGTCCGGAAAGCCGTGAGGATCTGAAGGCTGAATACCAGGCAAGATATGATGTGATTGCCAAATATGCACCAAAACAGATGGATGCAGCAGAGGTAAAGACATATCTGGAAGAAAAATTTGCAGATGTGATCGCAACGAAAAATAAGGGGCAGATCATGAAGGCTGTTATGGCTGATATGAAAGGAAAAGCAGACGGAAAGGTAATTAATCAGGTTGTGGCAGAGCTCTGCAAATAATGTGCTATCTTAACCGAATCAAGTAAGTCCCCTGCTTCAATTGCGAAAAGCAATAAGCAGTGGGTGGGACTATATGAAGAATAGGATCATCCAGCAGATTTGGTATGCAGAAAGCTGGATAGTTATCAAAATAGCCGCAGTATGCTGGAATGTCCGGATACTGCGGTATTTTATTAGGAGGTGAATATATATATGGAGTTTCAGCATGAACTGATCATTCCTAATGAGGGATTTCCGTTTAAGGTTTTTCTTTTTGAAGGAGGAAATGGCAATTATGTGCGTGAGAAGCACTGGCATACGTCTGTAGAGATTTTTGCTGTGATGGAGGGGCGCCTGGATTTTTTTGTAAATAAGGATGAATATCCGCTGAAAGCTGGAGAGCAGATAATCATTAATTCCAATGAGACCCACTCTATCCATGCTGTGGAGAAAAATAAAACAGTAGTTCTGCAGATTCCTCTGAAACAGTTTGAGAATTATTTTACTGCCCAGAGATATATCCGTTTTCGGGGGCAGGAGGAGCTGGTGGATAAGAAACTGGCTTCTTTGCTTCGTAAATTATATCATGTGTATTCCGAGCGGAAAATTGGATATGAGTTCCGGACAATTTCTATTTTTTACGAGATTATGTATATCCTGGTGAAGGATTACCGTGTGACAGAGACCAGGGAGAAGGATATCCGACACAGCCGCCGTCTGGATGCATTGTCAAAAATCACCACATATATGCGTGAGCATTACAGGGAGGAACTGAAGCTTTCTGATGTGGCGGCTACTTTTGGATACTCGGATGCATATTTGTCGCGAATGTTCCAAAAATATGCAAAAATCAACTATAAAACTTATCTGCAGGATATCCGTATGGCATATGCGTACAGGGATTTGCTGAATACAGACCATACAATTAGTCAGATTGCACTAGATAATGGATTTTGCAGCAGCAGGGGTTTTTCCGGGGAATTTCAGAAAAGATATGGGGTACTTCCAAGTGAGATGCGAAAACAGATAAATGAAAAAGGTCAAAAAAACGCTATAGATTAGACAAGAAAACTGGCGAAAAGTACCATTTATTCTGATATATTCTAAGCACAGTCAAGAAAACGTAATATCTACAGAATATAAGGAGGTTTTTGAAGTGAAAATTCAGAATGTAACAGATGCTTCCTTCCGTAAATATGGAAAGGTGCTTGAAGGGTATGACTTCAGTGCTCTTCTCAAAGAAATGAAACATACACCGGTTCCGGATGATGTGGTTTATGTACCATCTGTTGAGGAGCTGGAAGCTCTGGATGTAGCAAAAGCACTGCAGAATAAAGGATTTGGCGGAATCCCGATCGAAATTGGATACTGCAACGGACATAATAAGAAATTAAATGCAGTAGAATATCACCGCAGTTCAGAGATCAATGTAGCGGTAACAGATCTGGTGCTGCTTATCGGAAGCCAGCAGGATATCACAGATGATTTTACATATGATACTTCTAAGATCGAAGCATTCCTGGTACCTGCAGGAACAGGTATTGAAGTATATGCAACTACACTTCATTATGCGCCATGCAATGTACAGGATGGCGGTTTCCAGTGTGTAGTCGTACTTCCGGCAGGAACCAATACAGATCTTACATTTGAGACAGCTAAGACAGGCGAGGACAGCCTGCTGACAGCTAAGAACAAATGGCTCATTGCACATGAAGATGCGGCAATCGAGGGTGCAGTAAACGGACTTCGTGGAGAGAATATCACCATTGACTGAGTTGCTCGGAATCTGTGGCAGTAGAGTATCAGAATATAGTAAATGAATAACAAAATCATATAAATACATATCAAATATGGAGGAATTTATATTATGAACAATATACCAGTAGTAAAACTTGGATTAATCGCAGTAAGCCGTGACTGTTTTCCGATTCAGCTTTCTGAAAAGAGACGTGCAGCAATCAAGGAAACTTATAAAGGTGAACTTTATGAATGTCCTGTAACTGTTGAGAACGAGAAGGATATGGAGAAAGCTCTTGAAGATGTAAACAAAGCAGAGTGTAATGCGCTGGTTGTTTTCCTTGGAAACTTCGGACCTGAAACTCCTGAAACTCTGATCGCAGAGAGATTTGACGGACCTTGTATGTATGTAGCAGCAGCAGAAGGTGACGGTGATATGATCAACGGCAGAGGTGATGCTTACTGTGGTATGCTTAACTGCTCCTACAACTTAAAAATGCGTCATCTGAAAGCATATATTCCGGAATATCCTGTTGGAACAGCAGATGATATTGCAAAGATGATCGCTGATTTCGTACCGGTTGCACGTGCAGTCATCGGTGTCAGCAATCTTAAGATCATTACTTTCGGACCACGTCCACAGGACTTCTTCGCATGCAACGCACCTATTAAAGGCCTCTATGAGCTGGGTGTTGAGATTGAAGAGAACTCAGAGCTTGATCTTCTTGTTTCTTTCAAAGAGCATGAAAATGATCCTCGTATCCCGGAAGTTTGTGCAGATATGGCCAAAGAGATGGGCGAAGGCAAATATTATGCTGACCTTAATGTGAAAATGGCACAGTTTGAGCTTACACTTCTTGACTGGGCAGAGGCTCATAAGGGAGCAAGAAAATACGTTGCATTTGCTGACAAATGTTGGCCTGCATTCCCGTCACAGTTTGGATTTGAACCTTGCTATGTAAATAGCCGTCTGGTTTCCAGAGGAATTCCGGTATCCTGTGAGGTTGATATCTACGGAGCACTCAGCGAGTACATCGGACTTTGCATTTCCAATGATGCAGTTACACTGCTTGATATCAACAACTCTGTTCCACAGTATATCTATGATGAAGATATTAAAGGAAAATACGATTATAAGCTTACTGATACATTTATGGGATTCCATTGTGGAAATACTCCTGCATGCAAGATGTGTGATTCCAGAGCTGTTAAATATCAGCTGATCCAGCACAGACTTCTTGAGCCGGCAGGATCTGAACCAGACTTCACAAGAGGAACTCTTGAAGGTGATATCGCTGCATCTGACATTACATTCTATCGTTTACAGTGCAATTCCGAGGGCGAGCTGGTTTCTTATGTTGCAGAAGGTGAAGTACTGGATGTACCTACAAGATCATTCGGTGGTATCGGTATTTTCGCAATCAAAGAAATGGGAAGATTCTACCGTCACGTACTGATCGAGGGCAACTATCCGCATCATGGAGCAGTTATGTTTGGACATTACGGAAAAGCATTCTATGAGGTAGTGAAATTCCTTGGACTGGATGTTAAGAAGATTGGATACAACCAGCCTGCAGGTGTAAGATATCCGACAGAGAATCCATGGGGTTAATGAGACATCAGTAAAACGGATTATTAATGTTCATGTGAAGTGAATGAATCTGAATACAGAATAAATAAACTGACACTATATTAAAGGCATCCCGGGGCTTTGCTCTGGGATGTATTAGATTAGAAATAGAAAAGGAGAGCACTTATGTATTATATTGGTATTGACCTTGGTACTTCCGCTGTAAAACTTCTTCTTATGGAAGAATCAGGAAAAATCTGTAACATCGTATCCAGAGAATATCCTTTATTCTTCCCACATCCGGGCTGGTCTGAGCAGAAACCGGAAGACTGGTTTGCGCAGAGTATGGAAGGTATGAAAGAGCTGACAAAGGATATCGACAGAGCGCAGGTAGCAGGAATTGGTTTTGGCGGCCAGATGCATGGTCTGGTAACACTTGACAAGGATGATAATGTGATCCGTCCTGCAATCCTCTGGAATGACGGACGTACAGGCGAAGAGACAGAATATCTGAATACAGTGATCGGAAAAGACAAACTTTCACAGTATACAGCAAATATTGCTTTCGCAGGCTTCACAGCACCGAAGATCCTCTGGATGCAGAAAAATGAGCCTGAGAACTTTAAGAAGGTAGTAAAGATTATGCTTCCTAAGGATTATCTGGCATATCGTCTGTCCGGTTCTTTTTATACAGATGTTTCTGATGCTTCCGGTATGCTTCTTCTTGATGTGAAGAACCGCTGCTGGTCAAAAGAAATGCTGGAGATCTGTGGAATCACAGAAGAGCAGCTTCCGAAACTGTATGAGAGTTGGGAAGTAGTAGGAACTCTGAAACCTGAGATTGCGAAAGAACTTGGATTCAGTGAGAATGTAAAAGTTGTTGCAGGTGCAGGTGACAATGCGGCAGCTGCTGTAGGAACAGGTACAGTTGGTGACGGTCAGTGTAATATTTCTCTTGGAACATCCGGAACTGTGTTTATTTCCAGTAAAAACTTTGGTGTGGACGAAAATAACGCACTTCATTCTTTCTGTCATGCAGATGGAAGCTATCATCTGATGGGATGCATGCTCAGCGCAGCTTCCTGTAACAAATGGTGGGCAGAGGAGATTCTTCAGACAAAGGATTTCGCAGCAGAGCAGGCTCCAATTCAGAAGCTGGGAGAGAATCATGTATTCTTCCTTCCATATTTGATGGGAGAACGTTCACCTCATAATAATCCTGATGCAAGAGGTGTATTCTTCGGAATGTCCATGGACAGCACAAGAGCAGACATGACACAGGCTGTTCTGGAAGGTGTTGCCTTTGGTCTTCGTGATTCCCTGGAAGTTGCAAGAAACCTTGGAATCAAGATTGAGAGAACCAAGATCTGCGGTGGTGGAGCTAAGAGCCCACTGTGGAAGAAGATCATTGCAAACGTTATGAACCTGAAGGTTGATGTTCTGGAGAATGAAGAAGGACCGTCCATGGGTGGAGCTATGCTGGCAGCAGTAGGCTGTGGTGCTTACCCGGATGTAGAAACCATCGGTAAGAAATTTGCCAAAGTTGTTGATACAGTAGAACCGGATCCTGAACTGGTTGCAAAATATGAAGAGAGATATCAGAAGTTCAGAACTCTGTATCCGGCGATGAAGCCATTGTTCTAATCGAATATCTGCCTGACATACTGGGGTTGTTGTGCTTATTTAGCACAACAACCCCATTTTGACGTACATCTGATGATGACCAATCACCATAACCTATTTGATTATGACATATCAGGAAAATGGCAGCTTCAGGAATTCTTCCATGGCTCTGCTGATATAGCGGCCTTTCTTCCAGTAAAAAAACACAGTGCGTTTACTGCTCTGGCCGGGCAGCTTATAAAAAACAAGTTCTGAATTTGTTGGAACTCTGGAGAGCAGAAGATCCCCGATGAAAGTGATACCCATTCCCAAACATGCAATATTATAGGCAGTCATCTGCTGATCCAGGCGAAATACTACAGAAGGCGAAAAGTGATTTTCCTGACAAATGGTAAGTGCACGCTTACCGGTATCATTATCTGAACGAAGAATAATAAATGGTTCGTTCTCGAATTTGTTTAATGGAACAGAAGGAATATGAGAAGAACGGAACTGCCCGTTCCGGATTTCCTCAATAGGAATCTGATATTCCTGCAGTCTGGTATTTACTGAATAATTTTTGGGAACCGCTAGAAGAAGTTGTTCTTTCTGGTAGATATAATGTTCAAAAATCTGGTTATCCAGAATACAGTTATCAATCACCAGATCTAACTTTCCGGCCTGGAGAAACTGGGATAGCTTTGCTGTACTTTCTTCTACAAGAGAAATTTGAACATGGGGGAATTTTTGGGAAAAATCAGCAATAAGGGGAGGCAGAATCCACGAAGAAAAAAAGTTACTGCCACCTACATTAAGAGTTCCTGTTTTGAGATTTCCCAGATCCAGTAGGTAGTTTTCGAGATTATTTTCAATATCCATGACTTTTTCAATAGCCTGTATATAATGTTTTCCGACTTCAGTTAACTGTAAAGGTTTGGTACTTCGATCAAAAATAGGATAACCAATGCGGTTTTCCACACGTTTTACATTTGCACTTAAAGAAGGCTGCGAAATGAAAAGAGCAGCAGCAGCTTTGGAAAAGCTTTTTTCCTTGTATACCTCATAGATGTATTCCATTCCCTGAAACATATAAACTCCTCCGATATATAACTTAAACACTATATATTTTATAAAAATATATGTATTTGATTATATTATAGCAGAGATATATAATGAGGGCAAATACATGGGAGGGCGAATAACTATGAAAAAAACAGACTATCGTGTAGAAAGGGATTCTATTGGTGTAAAGGATATTCCGGAAGATGTATATTATGGAGTACAATCCTTACGTGCGGCTGAAAATTTCCACATTACGGGGCTGAATATGCATCCGGAAATTATTAACAGTCTTGCATACATAAAAAAAGCAGCAGCGATAACCAATTGTGAGGTGGGGCTTCTTGAGAAGAAAAAAGCACAGGCGATTGTCCAGGCATGTGATGAAATTGTTTCAGGAAAATTCCATAATGAATTTATTGTGGATCCTGTTCAGGGAGGAGCTGGCACATCTTTAAATATGAATGCCAATGAAGTAATTGCAAATCGCGCGATTGAGATACTGGGAGGAAAAAAGGGCGATTATACAATTATAAATCCTAACGATGATGTGAATTGTGGACAGTCTACCAATGACGTTATTCCTACTGCCGGTAAAATGACTTCTCTTCGTTTGTTGCAGAATCTGAAAAAACAGCTTCTTCGCCTCTATGATGCTCTTAATGAAAAAGCTACAGAGTTTGATCACATAATAAAAATGGGGCGTACACAGATGCAGGATGCAGTACCAATTCGTCTGGGACAGGAATTTAAGGCATATTCGGTAGCAATCATGCGTGATATCCACAGAATGGATAAAGCAATGGATGAAATGCGGACTCTTAATATGGGAGGTACTGCTATTGGAACAGGAATTAATGCAGATGAGGGCTATCTGAGAAGAATTGTTCCAAATCTCACTGAAATATCGGGAATGGACTTTATACAGGCTTTTGATCTGATTGATTCCACTCAGAATCTGGATCCATTTGTAGCCGTTTCCGGTGCTGTGAAAGCATGTGCGGTAACTCTTTCCAAAATGTCAAATGATCTCCGTCTGATGTCCTCCGGTCCACGTACTGGTTTTGGGGAGATTAATCTTCCGGCAAAACAGAATGGTTCCTCTATTATGCCAGGTAAAGTTAATCCGGTTATTCCTGAAGTAGTGAATCAGGTTGCTTTTAATATTATTGGTAATGATGTTACCATTACCATGGCTGCAGAGGCTGGTCAGCTGGAATTAAATGCGTTTGAGCCGATTATTTTCTATTGCATGTTCCAGTCTATCGATACTCTTGGCTATGCAGTCCAGACATTGGTGGATAATTGTATTGTAGGAATTACAGCAAATGAAGAAAGATGCCGTTATCTGGTAGAAAACAGTGTAGGTATTATCACTGCAATCAGCCCCCATCTTGGATATCAGAAGGCTGCGGATATTGCAAAAAAGGCAATTAAGACAGGCGAATCTGTAAGAAGTCTGATTTTGAAAGAAAAGCTTATGGACGAGGATGAACTTAATCGCATTCTGGATCCGATCCATATGACGGAACCTGGTATTTCCGGAAAAGATTATCTTATAAAAAAATAAGAAAAAAACAGGCGGGAAAATCTTCCCGCCTGTAAAATCGTCTGGACACATATCATATATAAATATGATTTTTATATTTTTGAATTATTCGATTGATTTCAACCGGATTAGAACAGACCTGTAATCTTACCTGTCTCGTCTACGTCGATTCTCTCAGCAGCCGGAACTTTAGGAAGACCTGGCATTGTCATGATCTCGCCTGTAAGAGCTACGATGAATCCTGCACCAGCGGAAATCTTCAGGTTACGTACTGTAACTTCGAAGTCAGTAGGAGCACCCAGTTTGGTCTGGTCATCTGTTAAGCTGTACTGAGTCTTAGCTACACAGATTGGGCAGTTGCCGAATCCAAGAGCTTCTAACTGTTTCGCCTGTTTCTGAGCGTTAGCTGTCAGAACTACTTTCTTACCGCCATATACTTTCTGAACGATCTGGTTCAGTTTGTCTTCGATAGAACCTTCCAGTTCATATGCATAGGAGAAGTCGTTTGGTTCTTCAACAAGACGGATAACTTCTTCTGCAAGTTTGATTCCGCCTTCGCCGCCTTTTGCCCACACTTCAGAAAGAGCAACGTTAACGCCCAGTTCTTTACATTTAGCTTCTACAAAGTCAAGCTCTGCTTTTGTATCTGTAGGGAATGCGTTGATAGCAACAACACATGGAAGTTTGTATACGTTTTTGATGTTGGAAACGTGTTTTAACAGGTTCGGGATACCTTTTTCAAGAGCTTCCAGGTTTTCATTGTTAAGGTCAGCTTTAGCAACGCCGCCGTTGTATTTCAGGGCACGTACTGTAGCTACGATTACAACTGCGCTTGGTTTTAAACCAGCCATACGGCATTTGATATCAAGGAATTTCTCAGCACCAAGGTCAGCACCGAAACCAGCTTCTGTGATTGCATAATCAGCAAGCTTCATAGCCATCTTTGTAGCTGTTACAGAGTTACATCCATGAGCGATGTTTGCGAATGGTCCGCCATGTACGATTGCAGGAACGTGTTCCAGAGTCTGTACAAGGTTTGGTTTCAGAGCATCTTTTAACAGGGCTGTCATAGCGCCTTCTGCGTGAAGGTCACCTGCTGTTACAGGTTTCTGCTCGGAAACTTTTCCGTATGTATATCCGATGATGATCTTGGATAATCTTTCTTTCAGGTCTTTGATGTCGCTTGCAAGACAGAGAACTGCCATGATTTCAGATGCAACTGTGATGTCGTATCCGTCTTCACGAGGCATACCGTTTGTCTTTCCGCCAAGACCATCTACTACGTTACGAAGCTGACGGTCGTTCATATCTACACATCTTCTCCATGTGATCTTACGTGGGTCGATGTTTAATGCATTGCCCTGGAAGATATGGTTATCGATCATAGCTGCCAGTAAGTTGTTAGCTGCGCCAATGGCATGGAAGTCACCTGTGAAGTGAAGGTTAATATCTTCCATAGGAACAACCTGTGCATATCCGCCGCCTGCTGCACCACCTTTTACACCGAATACCGGTCCTAAGGATGGCTCACGAAGAGCTACCATAACACTCTTGCCAAGTCTCTGCATACCATCTGCAAGACCTACAGTAGTAGTAGTTTTACCTTCTCCTGCTGGAGTTGGGTTGATAGCTGTAACGAGGATTAATTTTCCGTCCTTCTTATCACTTTCTTTCAGAAGATTGTAGTCGATTTTTGCTTTGTATTTTCCGTACTGCTCCAGATATTTGTCGTCAATACCTGCTTTCTCTGCGATCTGAGTAATTGGAAGCATCTCGCATTCCTGTGCAATTTCAATGTCTGATTTGAATCCCATAATTGTTTTTCTCCTTTCGTTTCCGCATAACATGAAAAACTTCTGTTGCTGTTCACTCTGCGATCAGCAACAATTATTAATTGAAAGAAGTATTGGCCGGTCTGCCTGGTATTCCTGATTTCTGCCCTGAAAGTTATAAAAAAAGGCCAGTATCTGAATATTTCAAATACTGCCCAGACGGTCGGCTCCCACAAACCTCCGACTCCACGTGGTTTGCACTCCACTCTTTCCGTCAGTACTCGAAGGTTCTTTCAATTGATGAATACAATATATCATTTTGAGAAAAAAATGTCAAGAAAATTTTTGTTGAAACGTCAAAAAATGTGAGTAAACTGGATAAAAGTTGTGCAAATTGATAAGAGAAGAGAATCGTAATCCCTGGTAATGAAAGAAAATACGTTTTCTCAAGGGAAGAAATTGTTAAAAAATAAACACAGTTTTCCCTGACAAATGAAGAAAATATAAAAAGCGGGTAAAGACTGTGCAAAATATGGAAAATGGAATTGACAACAGTTCAGAAGATATGTTATTCTCATCTTTAGTATGAAAAGACACTATCGTTTTCATGCAAATATTTGCTCACATTCAGAGACAGTTTCTGAATGTTAAGCCATACGGACAGGCGGGGCAGTTGCCGGGTGGGAGACACCACATTATTGATTGAGTTAGAAGCTCAAATTTTATAAGTTGATTACTTTATAATAATCAGTGCGTAAGCACACATCATCTTGTGAAACGGTCAATAAGAGCATAGCATATATTTGCCAGCGATTGAAGACGACAGCAGTCATGAATATTTCAGAATACGGGAACAGGCACAGGATACAGACGGATTTATACGGGAAATCCGGTCAGTATATAAAGAGACAGAGCCTGAGAAATTCTATAGATCATGAGAGAAGCAGATGGTGAATGAACTTATCTGCTTCTTTTTTTGTGCAGATATAGCAAATATAAAGGATATGGTTGGAGATAAACGCTTTGCGGGGATGTGTCTCACATGCGTTCGACTTGAATATATAGAGAAATAATTGAATCATTGTGCCGGTTTGAGGCAGTATACAATTGCTGAATGATAGAACTGTATTTGCCGGTACATGACGACAGGAAAAGAGGAACATGTCAAATGGATTATGAAAGACAACAGCATGCGCCCATATATGAAGCACTGGAACGTTTCCGAAAGAAGAGAGTCGTTCCCTTTGATGTGCCGGGACATAAAAGAGGAAGAGGAAATCCGGAGCTTGCACAGTTGCTGGGAGAGAAATGTGTGGGGCTGGATGTTAATTCTATGAAGCCGCTGGACAATCTCTGCCACCCGGTTTCGGTGATCAGAGAAGCGGAGGAGCTTGCAGCAGATGCTTTTGGCGCAGCGCATGCATTCCTTATGGTAGGAGGAACCACATCTGCAGTGCAGAGCATGATCCTGTCTGTCTGCAAGGCAGGGGATAAGATCATTCTGCCGCGAAATGTACATAAAAGTGCCATCAATGCCCTGGTACTGTGCGGTGCAATTCCGGTTTATGTAAACCCGGAGGTGAATGCGCAGCTGGGCATTTCCCTTGGCATGGAAGTCAGTCAGGTGGAGAAGGCTATGGATGAGAATCCGGATGCGGTGGCAGTTCTTGTAAATAACCCTACCTATTATGGAATTTGTTCGGATCTGCGGACTATCGTAAAGAAGGCTCATGCAAGAGGAATGAAGGTGCTGGCAGATGAGGCTCATGGAACCCATCTTTATTTCGGCAGAAACCTTCCTGTATCCGGAATGGCGGCAGGTGCTGACATGGCGGCAGTTTCCATGCACAAATCCGGCGGAAGTCTGACACAGAGTTCGCTGCTGCTTTTGAATAAGAGTATGAATGCAGAGAAAGTGCGCCAGATCATCAATCTGACTCAGACCACAAGCGCTTCTTATCTTCTGTTGTCCAGTCTGGATATCTCCAGAAGAAATCTGGCACTCAGGGGAGAGGAATCCTTTGAAAAGGTTGCAGGGATGGCGCAGTATGCCAGAGAGGAGATCAATGAGATCGGCGGTTATTATGCATATGGTATGGATCTGATCAATGGAACCAGTGTTTTTGATTTTGATGTTACAAAACTCTCTATTTATACACTGGGAAATGGGCTGGCAGGTATTGAAGTTTATGATCTTCTCAGAGATGAATATGATATTCAGATCGAGTTTGGAGATATCTGTAATATTCTGGCTTACATTTCCATCGGAGACAGGCTTCAGGATATTGAGAGACTGGTAGGGGCATTGGCTGATATTGAACGTCTGTATAAGAAGGACAGCACAGGTATGCTTTCCGGGGAATATATCGCACCTGCAGTGGTGGCGTCTCCACAGCAGGCATTTTATGCGGAGAAAGAATCTCTGCCCATGGAACAGGCGGCAGGCAGGATCAGTGGTGAATTTGTTATGTGTTATCCTCCGGGAATCCCGATTCTTGCTCCTGGGGAAATGGTGACACAGGAAATTGTAGAATACATTCTTTATGCAAGAGACAAAGGCTGTTCCATGCAGGGAATGGAGGATCCGAAGGTAGAATATCTTCAGGTTCTGAAAGGGGGTATCTGATCATGGAATTATGGTATTCCGAGTTCCATACAGGAAATGTAAAGCTTTCTGTCCGGATTAACCGACAGTTATTTTCAGGGGAAAGTGAATTTCAGAGAATCGATGTGTTTGAGTCTGAAGAATTTGGGAGATTTGTGGCTCTGGACGGTGAGATCGTATTCTCTGATAAAGATGAATTTATTTATGATGAGATGGTCACGCATGTGCCAATGACAGTACATCCCAATGTAAAAAATGTTCTGATCATCGGCGGCGGTGACGGTGGAGTTGCCAGAGAACTGATCCATTATCCACAGATTGAGAGCATTGATGTGGTGGAATCCGATAAAATGTTTGTGGATGTATGTGCGGAGATGTTTCCGGATATTGCCCAGGGACTGAAGGATGAGAGAGTCAACATTTATTATGAAGACGGCCTTCGGTTCCTGCGGAATAAAAAGGCCAGATATGACCTGATCATCAATGATTCCACAGATCCGCTGGGACATACAGAGGGACTTTTTACAAAGGAATTCTACGGAAGCTGTTATAAGGCTCTCAGAGATGACGGAATCATGGTTTATCAGCATGGAAGTCCTTTTTATGATGAGGATGAGGTGGAATGCAGAAAGATGCACAGAAAGGTTTTCCGGTCATTTCCGGTGAGCAGGGTTTATCAGGCACATATCCCTACCTGTCCCTCGGGATACTGGCTTTTTGGATTTGCATCAAAGAAATATCATCCACTGGAAGATTTCAGGCCGGAGAGGTTTGATAATCTTAATATAGAAACATGGTATTATACAACAAACCTTCACAGAGGAGCATTTATGCTTCCAAAATATGTAGAAGATTTACTGGAAGAGGAGGAAAACAGTTTATGAGCAGATTATTGGTAATCGGATGTGGTGGGGTAGCTTCAGTGGCAATTCGCAAATGCTGTCAGAATAGCGATGTTTTTACAGAGATTATGATCGCAAGCAGGACAAAGGAAAAATGCGATGCACTCAAAGAGAAGATTGAAAGTACAACGAAGACAAAAATTGAGACAGCAAAGATAGATGCGGATAATGCAGCAGAGGTCGCAGAATTGATCAGAGCCTATAAGCCGGATGCTGTCCTGAATGTGGCACTTCCATATCAGGATCTTACCATCATGGATGCATGTCTGGAAGCCGGTGCGGATTATATTGATACTGCCAATTATGAAGCAGAGGATACAGAAGATCCCACATGGCGTGCAATCTATGAAAAGAGATGTAAAGAAAAAGGCTTTACTGCATATTTCGATTATTCCTGGCAGTGGGCTTATGATGAGAAATTTAAGGAAGCAGGACTGACTGCTCTTCTGGGAACCGGTTTTGATCCGGGTGTTACCAGTGTATTCAGTGCTTATGCCCTGAAGCATTATTTTGATGAAATCCATACCATTGATATTCTGGACTGTAACGGCGGTGATCATGGATATCCTTTTGCCACAAACTTTAACCCGGAGATCAATCTTCGAGAGGTTTCCGCAAATGGTTCCTACTGGGAAGACGGACATTGGGTAGAAACAGAGCCTATGGAATTTAAATCTGTCTACGATTTTCCTGAGGTAGGAAAGAAGGATATGTATCTTCTTCATCATGAAGAGATTGAATCACTGGCAAAAAATATTCCGGGAGTACAGAGGATCCGTTTCTTTATGACATTCGGACAGAGTTATCTGACACATATGAAATGTCTGGAAAATGTAGGAATGCTTTCCACCGCACCTGTGGAATTTAATGGACAGGAGATTGTGCCGATCCAGTTTTTGAAAGCTCTTCTGCCGGATCCTGCATCTCTGGGCCCGAGAACAGTGGGTAAAACAAATATCGGCTGTATTTTCACAGGTGTTAAGGACGGAAAAGAGAAAAGTATTTATATTTATAATGTATGTGATCATCAGGAATGCTATAAAGAGGTGGAATCCCAGGCAATCTCCTATACAACAGGTGTTCCGGCTATGATCGGTTCCATGATGGTAGTGACAGGACAGTGGAAGAAGCCGGGTGTATTTAATGTGGAAGAATTTGATCCGGATCCATATATGGAAGCACTGAACAAATGGGGACTTCCATGGAAAGTCTGCGAAGATCCTGAACTGGTAAAGGTCTGGAAAGCCAATGAAGATTGATCAACTGCAAACTCCCTGCTATGTGATCGATGAGAAGAAGATGCGGGAGAATCTGGAGATTTTGAAAAAAGTCCAGGAGGATACCGGGTGTAAGATCCTTCTGGCGCAGAAAGCGTTTTCCGGCTTTGCCCTGTATCCCATGATCGGAAAATATCTGGCAGGTACCACTGCCAGCGGTCTGTTTGAGGCAAGGCTTGGATATGAAGAGATGGGGAAAGAGAATCATGTTTTTTCCCCTGCTTACCGTACAGAAGATATGGAGGAACTGGATCGGATCTGTGACCATATTATCTTTAATTCCACAGCACAGCTGAAAAAATTTAAAGAAGTGTGTACCGGAGCCAGTCTGGGACTCCGTATTAATCCGGAATGCTCCACTCAGGGGGATCATGCGATCTATGATCCCTGTGCGCCGGGTTCCAGGCTGGGGGTTACCAGAGAGAACTTTGACGGGGAATGTCTGAAATGGATCGACGGACTGCATTTTCATACGCTCTGCGAACAGAATGCGGATGACCTGGAGAAAACATTGCAGGCGGTAGAGGAGAAGTTTGGAGAATTTCTGTCTGAGGTTTCCTGGCTGAATATGGGCGGCGGACATCATATTACCAGAGAGGATTATGATGTAAAGCTCCTGGAAAAATGTATTCAGCATATGAAGGAAACCTATGATCTGGATATTTATCTGGAGCCCGGGGAGGCTGTTGCCCTGAATGCCGGATATCTGGTGACAGAGGTTATGGACATTGTGGAAAATGGAATCAGAACGCTGGTTCTGGATGCTTCTGCAGCCTGCCATATGCCGGATGTGCTGGAGATGCCCTATCGTCCGCCTCTTAAGGACAGCGGGGAAGCAGGGGAGAAGGCATATACCTACCGCTTATCTTCCTGCACCTGCCTGGCAGGAGATGTGATCGGAGATTATTCCTTTGACAGAGAGATCCGGATCGGGGACAAGCTGTATTTTATGGATATGGCGATTTATTCTATGGTGAAGAATAATACATTTAACGGTATGCCGCTGCCGGATATTGCGGTTATGCATGAGGACGGAGAGTGTGAGGTTATCAGACATTTCGGATACGAAGACTTTAAGAGCCGGCTTTCCTGATATCTGCCGGGTTATCAAAGAAAAGGAGACAGACATGGAAGTTACAGAGAAGAACAGAACAAAATATCGTATGCCCGGAGAATTTGAGCCTCATGAGGGATGTGTGATGATCTGGCCGGAACGTCCCGGTTCCTGGAATTATGGGGCAAGGGAAGCACAGAAAGCATTTGTGAAAGTTGCAGAGGCTATTGGAGAGAGCGAAAAGGTGTATATGCTGGTTTCCAAAGCTCAGATGGAGAATGCAAAGAATCAGCTTGGGAATGTTTCCGGTGTGACTTTGCTGGAATGCGAGACAGATGACGCCTGGGCCAGAGATGTGGGAGCAACCATGGTTCTGGATGAGAAAGGGGCGGTCTGTGGAGTTGACTGGCAGTTTAATGCCTGGGGAGGAGACTTTGACGGGCTTTACCGGAACTGGGAGAAGGACGACAGGGTGGCTGCCTTTATCTGCAGGACTCTTGGTTGTCCATGTCTGGATGCCAGACCTTTTGTGCTTGAGGGCGGTTCCATCCATTCTGACGGAGAGGGGACTCTGATCGTTACAGAGGCCTGTCTTCTGAGTCAGGGACGCAATCCTCAGATGAGCAGGGAACAGATAGAGGAACAGTTGAAGTACTGGCTCGGTGTCCACAAGATTATCTGGCTTCCATGTGGAATCTATCAGGATGAAACCAATGAGCATGTGGATAACGTGTGCGCTTTTGTAAGGCCCGGAGAGGTTGTGCTTGCATGGACAGAGGATGAGACAGATCCGCAGTATGCCATGTCTTTGGCTGATCTGAAGGTGCTGGAACAGGAAACAGATGCAAAAGGCAGAAAATTTAAGATTCATAAGCTTCC
Source organism: Blautia sp. 1001283B150304_161114_C9 (assembly GCF_015668165.1). Classification (NCBI taxonomy): domain Bacteria; kingdom Bacillati; phylum Bacillota; class Clostridia; order Lachnospirales; family Lachnospiraceae; genus Blautia; species Blautia sp. 1001283B150304_161114_C9. The sequence goes on from NZ_JADPGO010000008.1 coordinate 49,787, forward strand.
GATTCCTCAGAAACCGGTCTGCCTTACCCGGGAAGATGTGGATGGCTTTGTGTTTGAAGAGGGAGAAGACGAACGGGAAGCAGGAGAACGGATGGCTGCCAGTTATGTGAATTTTTATATTTCCAATGGAGGGATCATCCTTCCACAATTTGGGGATGAAAATGACAAAAGGGCAGTGGAGATTCTGCAGAAGTGTTTTCCTGAAAGAAGGATTTATCCCATTGATGCCAGAGCCATCATTGTCGGCGGTGGAAATATTCACTGTATTACCCAGCAGATCCCCGGAAAAAATATCTGACCCTGATGCAGAAAAACTTTGAGAGTCATGTGTTTGAGGGTTATACCTGAAAGTTATGAAAAAACTTACTTATGTAAACAGGAGCAGGAGGAACAGACAGGATGAGAAATGTAACAGTGGCAGCAGTTCAGATGAAATGCAGTAAAAGTGTGGAGAAAAATATTGCCCATGCAGAGGAACTGGTGCGTCAGGCAGCAGCAAAGGGAGCTGAGATTGTTCTTCTTCCGGAGCTTTTTGAACGGCCCTATTTCTGCCAGGAGCGCAGATACGAGTATTATGAATATGCGCAGACTGCAGAGGAAAACCCTGCAGTGCGTCATTTCAGCAGGGTAGCGGCAGAGCTGGGGATTGTGATTCCGGTCAGCTTTTATGAAAAAGAGGTCAATAATACTTATAACAGCGTTGCGGTTCTGGATGCAGATGGAAAGAATCTCGGTATTTATCGGAAAACACATATTCCGGATGACCATTATTATCAGGAAAAATTCTATTTCACACCGGGAGATACCGGCTTTAAGGTTTTTGATACCAGATTTGGAACCATTGGAGTTGGAATCTGCTGGGATCAGTGGTTCCCGGAAACGGCAAGATGTATGGCACTGCAGGGAGCAGAGCTTCTCTTTTATCCCACTGCCATCGGAAGTGAACCCATCCTGGAATGTGACAGCATGGAACACTGGAGAAGATGTATGCAGGGACACGCTGCCTCCAACCTGATCCCTGTGATCGCTGCCAATAGAATCGGTGAGGAAACAGTAGAGCCATGTCCGGAAAACGGAATGCAGAAATCTGCTCTTAATTTTTACGGCTCTTCTTTTATCACAGACAACACAGGCGCTCTCTGTGCAGAACTGCCCGGAGGGGAAGAGGGGGTGCTTGTAAGCACTTTTGACCTGGATGCATTAAAGGCAGACAGACTGAACTGGGGACTTTTCAGAGACCGCAGACCGGAGATGTATGCAAAAATTGTCGGGAAATGACATACGAGCCAAACTTCCATTGCCGCAGGCAATCTGGAATGAATTTTGGCTCAGTTACTGAGAACGGAGTGAACAGTAACTGAGTTTATAAGAATTTCATAAAAAGTTTATGATTATATTAGTTGCTACCTGCGGTATATATGGTAAAATAAGAGTACGAACGTTACTGATAACGGAGAGAGCAGTAGAGTTTTGATATGTATTTCTGGCAAAATGGAGTGTAGAAGATGAACAGAAAAGAATTTTTGGAAATCCTGAGAAGCCAGCTTGCCGGGCAGATGCAGGAAGGCAAAGCAGCGGCACATATCAGGTATTATGAAGATTATATACAGTCTCAGGTACGTGGCGGACGTTCAGAGCAGGAGGTACTGCAGGAACTGGGAGATCCACATCTGATAGCAAAAACTCTGATCGATACAGATGATGGAAGTACACAGGAAGATTACGGAGAGTATTCTTCTTACGGAAGCAGTTATGGCAATGAGACAGAGCTTCCTCATCAGCAGGAGAAAAGATGGAAAAAAGTAATCGATCTTTCTACCTGGCATGGCAGGGCTGTTGTTATTGCAGCAGCGGCTGTTATAATTATTTTACTGATACTGATAATCGGAGTTGCGATTCCGTTTTTTATTATTCTTGCAATTATTCTTTATTTTCTTTCATGGCTGAAGAAAAGAAATGATCAATGAAAATCTGTGCAGGGTTTCAGAAAAGGAACCCTGCGCAGAATCTTAAAATCTTAAGTGTAAACGTTCTTGTTTCACGATATTAATTCCCCTTGAATATTTATAATCATACATTTCAACTTATTTCTATTCTTTAATCCTGCCTGGTGCAGGGAAAAATCCCACATTCATTTTTATATTTTTTGTTCGGAAAGGAGACGGAAAATGAAACACAATTTCAAACTGAAAGAACGCCTTGGAGCTTTGCTGCTTGCAATGCTTTTTATTCTGCAGGCAATTCTGGGGCTTGTGCCTGTCTGCGTAACTCAGGCGGCACCGTTAACTGTAGAAACATGGGACAGTGACAAGGTGGTAGATTATGGTTATCGCTTTAACATGAAGTTTCAGCCCGGAATTACCACATATGAATCTTTTGGGTGTGATAATCTGGACAGGGAAGCTTTTTCAGACAATGGAAAAAGCGAACGCGACACAGAGTGCGTTCGTGTAGGAGTGGACTATAAAGCCGGAAGCGCAGGGATGCGTTATAACAATGTAGGAAAAGATGGAAATGGAAATATTGTTGATGTCAGACTCATTCTTGTGGGAGTAGAGAATGCAGAACCCCGTTATGATCTGCGCACTGCAGAATCGATTGTTCAGAATAAAGGCGGAGCTACGTTTGCATGGAAAGATAATGAAGCTTATCCAATGGTTGGCTTTTCCAAAAACAGTATCGGTGTATTTATTTATTCTGTAGGATACGCAAAGGTTAAGTTTCAGTTTCTGAGGCATGGAACAGAAGAAACACTGCCGATCAGTGGCCATGGAACCATACGTGATATTGATGCGGGACAGGGAGTCCGTATTCCGTCAGACAGCAGTCTGGATAATGCATATGTTCTGAAAAACAATGATTATCTGACGGTAGATGGAAATTCTGTAAGCTCACCCCTTGGTTCCGTTGAGCCGGATGATCCGAGAGGATGGCTGAATCTTTTTTATGATACAGATAATTTTACGGTAGAATTCTGTCATCAGTTCAGACTGGATAAATGGGATAAAAGTCGTGAAGATGCCATTGCAAAAGCCGGTTCTCAGGAAAGATGGGCAGAGATTACAAGAAATAAATATCTGGATCCATCAGGCAACAGTTATTGTTCGAACTTTAAAGGACAGAAATACTGCAAAGCATATGCATATTTTGATTTTACATCCTATTGTTTCGGTGATGTTGAGATGAAAAAAGCGCCTGAGAAACGTGTGGGAGAGGCAAACTGTACATGGGAACAGGCAGCTGCCGCATCAAAAGAAAAACCTTTTGGCATTCGTCAGGGACAGGAATTTCAGTATATGATCCGGGCGGAGGTGACACCCAATAGACTGAAATCCTTTGTGGTACAGGATATACTTGAGGATTGTCTTACTATAGAGGATGCATCAAAAGTCAGTATTGTGAATGATGCAGGGCAGACAGTGACAGACTGGTTTGATGTTGCTGTTGAAGGACAGAAAGTGACCTGCAGGGCCAAAGCAGAGAGCCTTCAGGATGAAGCATTTACAGATAATCAGACTTACACATTTACTTTAAAAGTACGCCAGAGACCGGAATCAGAAATTAACATTTCAAAATACCTTGCAGAGGATGGATACAGTATTCTTGTACCAAACCATGCATCCATGAGTTATGAACGTACAAACGGAAGCGGAGATACAATGGATACGGAAACAGTGTGGGTAAAGGGTGTGATTCCACCGGAACTGGAAGTAAAGAAAAATACTTCTCAGTATGAATGGAAAACGGGAGATATCATAGATTATGAGGTTCTGGTTTCTCAGACAAAACAGGATGTAAAAGCAGTAAATGTTGTTATTACAGACGAGCTTCCATCATGTCTGCAGCTTCTGGAAGGGCAGTATGCTGCAGAGACAAGTCAGGGAGGTGAGAACTGTACGCTTACCGGACAGGGAGAAAATGGATGGAAAGCAGAGTGTCCGTCCCTGAAGTATGGAGAGACGATCACAATCCGTTTTAAATGTCAGGCATCTGCGGATTCCAATGGACAGGAATGGGAAAATATTGTGACTGCAACAGCGGATAATCTGATCAATCCTGAGACAGGAGAACAGGAATCCAGAAAGGATATGGCAGAAGTATGGCCGAACAGTCCACAGCTTGAAATTGATAAAACAGCAGACAAATATGAATGGCAGGCAGGAGAGCAGGTAGCTTACCGGATTGTGGTGAATAATGTGACGGCAGGAACAATTGCAAAAGATGTAACTGTTACTGATATTGGTCTGCCGCAGGGACTGGTTCTGGCAGGTGGTACACAGAGCATGGAAGTACTGGGAGTTCAGCAACAGGTAAACTATCCCGTACCGGATAAGAAAACAGGACAGGCATATGAAGCGAGACCTGTGGATTCTCAGTTGAATGCAGATGAGAACGGATTTTCCTTTTATTGTTCTTATGTACCATACAGTCAGCCTGTAACGATTATTTTCCATTGTATCGCACAGGAAGAGGCAAATGGACACGAAAGCGTAAATGCAGCAACTGTAAAAGCTGCTAATACAGATGAGAGATCTGATGATGCAGAAGTATATGTAAATTCAGGAGAATTCTGGATTGAGAAATCTGCAGATCATTATGAATGGCAGGTCGGAGAACAGGTACAGTACAATGTGGTGGTGGAGAATAAAAAAGCAGGTACAGTGGCCCGGAACGTAACTGTCTGGGATACCGGTATGCCGGCAGGACTTGCGCTTTCATCGGCAGAGGATGTATCGGTAAGCGGAATCCCACAGAATATTACGCAGCTGACAGCAGGGACCAAAGATATTTTGAACCAGCTCAATCCGGAATTTTATAATGAGACATCAGAGAAACCGGTGAATTATGAATTTCTTCAGGAGGGAAGCGGATGGAGACTGAACATTTCAGATCTTCCGGCAAATACTCCGGTTATGATTTCTTTCCTTTGCACAGTTACGGAAGCGGCAAATGGAATGGAAAGCATTAATGTTGCCAATGTGCAGGCGCAGAATGCCCCTGTTTCACAGGATGACGCAGAAGTGTATGTAAATACAGCAGTTCTTTCTATTGAGAAAAGTTTTCAGAATCCATATCTGGCAGCCGGGGACGGACGTGCGGAAAATGAATTTCGGGTAGGAGAACAGGTGAATTATCAGGTTACGGTTAATAATCTTCAGAAGGGATCTATCGCAAGAAATCTTGTGATCAGTGATCTTTCCCTTCCTGAAGGGCTGGCTCTGGACGGAGCTGAAGATGCTGTTACTGTAAGCGGTGTTCCGGCTGTTGTTCAGAATCCGGTGGCAGGAACTGATGATGCAGGAAATCAGCTGAATCCGGAAAATTATAAAGAAACAGTGGAAAAACCGGTCAGCTGTCAGGTTACACGTCAGGGAACCGGATGGATCGTGACGATTTCAGATCTTCCGTATCAGACACCTGTGACTGTTAATTTCCGCTGTACTGCGCAGGAAAGCGTAAATGGGATGGAGATCGTAAATACAGCACAGGCGTATGCAGATAATGCACAGAAAGTAAAGGACTCCTCAAAAATCTGGGTGAACTCGCCTGTTCTTAAAGTAGAGAAGACGACGGACAAACCATTTTACAAATATGGTGATATTATTACATACCGCATTGTCCTGACACAGGAGCAGACCGGATGTGTGGCGCGTAATGTTACTTTGCAGGATGTGATCGATACTCAGGGAGTACGTCTTCTGAAGGATTCGGTGATTCTGATGGATGAGAAAGGAAATGTGGCAGATGCTGATGTACAGATTAATGATGATAATACTTTCCTGATGTCAACAGGCAGGACACTGGTCAGGGATAGCAGATATAGTATCTGCGATAATGATAAAGGCGGTCTTTTTGAGCAGGTAATGTATAATCCTCTGGACTGTCAGGAACAGAAAAGTATGATCGTGGAATATCAGGCAGCAGTGATTGATGCAGCCCTGGCAGGACAGAAGGTGCACAATACTGCAGTTGTAGACAGCAGTGAAAAGATACCTGCAACCGGGAAAGCAGAGACAGAGGTACACAGTCCGATTCTGGAAATTGTGAAGGAATCAGATAAGAAAGAGTATGCGTCCGGTGAGAAAGGATACTATAAACTGACAGTAAGACAACTGCGTGAGGATGTCACAGATCAGAATATTGTTATCGAAGATAAACTGGAAACCCAAGGGGCTTCCATTGTAAAAGACAGCATTTTTGTGAAAAAAAACGGTATAGAACTGAAAGATGCCAAAATAGAGGCAGATGATACAGGATTTGTAATTCAGACAGGAGCATCGTTGTCAGATATGGATAAAATTGAAGTCTGCTATGAAATGGTATTTAAAACAGAAAGCACAGAGCCTGAAAAAATTGTAAACACAGCGAAAGCAAGAGGTGATATTTCACCGGAAATTACTGCACAGCAGGAGGCATATGTGAAAGCAAAAGCAGAACCGACTGCCACACCAACACCGTCTGCAACACCGAAACCAACAGAAACACCAAAGCCGACAGAGACACCAAAACCTACAGAAGTACCGAAACCGACGGAGCAGCCAAAAGCCACACCAACACCATCTGTACCGGGAACCTGCCCGAAAATGACTCCTGTACCGACGAAAGCACCGTTAGCATCTTACAATGGTGGAAATAATGGAGGCATAACTTCCGGAAGCGGAGGCAGCAGTTACGCAAATTCGGGTGGATATACCGGTGGATACGGAAGCTATCAGGGTGGTTCCATGGCAGGAAGTTCTAAAACAGGAGATGTCAGACCGTTTAAAATGATGGCTGTTCTTGGCCTTATCGGAATGGGACTGCTGATAGGAGGTGTGGTGATCTACAGAAGAACTGTTTCCGGGAAAAGAAATATAAAGGGTATGCCGCGGAAATGAAAAAACTCAGAACATTTGCAGTAAGTATGATCATAGCAGCAATTGGGCTTCTTATATATTGTGCCGGCTTCTATATAAAAAGTTATGAACAGAATCTTGCAGCAAGGCAGGAATATGCAGAGCTTTCCCAAATGGCAGGGGTGAAGAACAGAGAAGGTGCCGGATTATTGGCAGATGGCAAAAAAACTGATGAAGACAGCAGTACAAAAAACAGTGAAAAAAAACGCAGGAAAAAACAGAGAAGATCTTCTGAATCAAAAAACAAAAACCATGCAGATGAAATCAGGGAATCCTTCGGGATTTCCTGGGAAAATTTAAGAAAGATCAACTCTCAGACAGTTGCCTGGATTACTGTCCCGGGAGCCGATATTTCTTATCCTGTAGTTCAGGCGGCGGATGATGAATATTACCTGAAACATAATTTCAGAGGAGAGGAAGATCTGTTTGGATGTATTTTTCTGGAACATGACATAAAAAAGAATTTTACAGATTCCCACAGTATTCTTTACGGGCATAATATAGAAGGTAATATGATGTTTGCAAATCTGAACCGTTATGAACAACCTGAATTTCTGAAAAAATGTCCTGAAATTGAGATCACAACACCAAAAAGAAAGTTTCTGTACAAAATTTTTTCTGTGGAACAGGCATCTTCCCAAAGCCCGGCATTTGAATATGGATACAAGTTATCCAGTCCTGCATACAGGAGACAATTATCTATATTGAAAAATAATTCCATGTATGACACAGGAGTAGAGCCTGATGAAAGGGAGAGAATGGTGACTCTGATCACCTGTAATTCACGTCTGGATAAAGAAATACGTATGGCGGTACATGGGATTTGCCATGAATGTTATGGTATAGAAAAAGCTGAGCCGAAGTGATGTTGAAATCAATCGGATATTGGTAACTTTCGTAAAGGATGAACTGTTACTGTTTACATATCACTATCCCTCGAGGTGTTTTGGAAAAAACTAATGAAAAATCTCTCAATATTTTGTATAATTTATGCATAAAAAACAACTTGTTCGTACGTGCGTACAAGTTGTATCCTAAATACAGGAGGGAAGAAGACATGACAGATAATGGAAAGCCGAAATATTTCTCACTGATGGAACAGCTCAGAAGTGATATTATGTCAGGAGCTATCCGACCGGGAGAGAAGCTTCCTTCAGAAAACGAGCTTTCACAGAAATATTCCCTGAGTAGACATACAGTTCGTAAAGCACTGGGAATCCTGGAGCAGGACGGATATGTAGAGGCATTTCACGGAAGAGGTACTTATTGCTCTGAGAATATGCGCCATATAAAGAATTCAAAGAATATTGCGGTAGTGACCACATATATTTCTGATTATATTTTTCCGAGACTGATACAGGGAATGGATAATGTCCTTTCAGAAAGCGGTTACAGTATTATCCTGAAAAACACAGCAAACAGCAGACAGAAGGAGGCCAGATGTCTGGAGGAACTTCTGAAGAAAGATATTGATGGACTGATCATTGAACCAAGCAAAAGTGAGATGATCTGTAAACACAGAAATCTTTATCAGAATCTGGATAAATTTGAAATTCCGTATGTGTTTATTCAGGGAATCTATTCAGAAATGAGGGATAAACCTCATATTCTTATGGATGATGCACAGGGAGGCTATCTTGTAACAAAATATCTGCTGGAACTGGGACATAAAAAGATCAAGGGTTTCTTTAAGGCAGACGATATGCAGGGACTGGAGCGCCACAAGGGATATGTGAAGGCCTTACAGGAGTCAGGGATTGCCTATGATCCTGATGATGTTGTCTGGTTTCATACAGAGGACAGGAAAGTAAAACCTGCACTGATGGCAAAAGAAATGGTACAGAGCGGACAGCTTCCGGATGGAATCGTCTGTTACAATGATCAGATTGCTGTTCAGGTTATGGAAGAACTGGAGAAAATGGGAGTCAGGATACCGGATGATATTTCCATTACCGGTTATGACAATTCACTGTATGCTCAGCGAGGAAGCGGAATCACAACGATAGCTCATCCGCAGGAAAAGCTGGGAGAAATGGCAGCAGAGCTTATACTTGAGAAGATCAACGGAGTTCCTGAAGAAGAAAGTAAGGTTGAAAGACTGATTTATCCGGAACTGATCATACGGGGATCATGCAGAAAAATATTGTAAACAAATGAAATAAATAAAAAATAAGAATAAATCCAGGAGGAATTTTATCATGAAAACAGGAAGAAACTATAAGTTCTGGTTTTGTACAGGTTCACAGGATCTTTACGGAGATGAGTGCTTAAGAAAAGTTGCTGAGCATTCCAGAATCATTGTTGAGGAATTAAACAAGAGCGGTGTTCTTCCATTTGAATTAGTATGGAAACCAACACTGATCACAAACGAACTGATCCGTAAAACATTTAATGAGGCAAATGCAGATGAGGACTGTGCAGGTGTTATCACATGGATGCATACTTTCTCACCGGCAAAATCATGGATCCTTGGTCTGAAAGAATACAGAAAACCGCTTTGCCATCTTCATACACAGTTTAATGAGGAGATTCCTTATGATACCATTGATATGGATTTTATGAATGAAAACCAGTCTGCTCATGGCGGTCGTGAATATGGTCATATTGTTACAAGAATGGGAATCGAAAGAAAAGTTATTGTCGGACACTGGGCAGATAAAGATGTTCAGGAAAGACTTGCTTCCTGGATGCGTACAGCAGTTGGTATCATGGAGAGCAGTCATATCCGCGTATGTCGTGTAGCAGATAACATGAGAAACGTAGCTGTTACAGAAGGTGATAAAGTAGAAGCACAGATTAAATTCGGATGGGAAGTTGATGCTTATCCTGTAAATGAGATTGCTGATTATGTAAAAGATGTAGCTAAAGGTGATGTAGATGCGCTGGTAGATGAATACTACAGCAAATATGATATTCTTCTTGAGGGAAGAGATCCGGAAGAATTTAAACGTCATGTAGCAGTTCAGGCTCAGATTGAGATCGGATTTGAGAAATTCCTGGAAGAGAAAAATTATCAGGCAATCGTTACACACTTTGGAGATCTGGGTGCTCTTAAACAGCTTCCCGGACTTGCAATCCAGAGACTTATGGAAAAAGGCTATGGATTCGGTGCAGAAGGCGACTGGAAGACAGCTGCAATGGTTCGTCTGATGAAGATCATGACAGCTGGTGTAAAAGATGCAAAAGGAACTTCCATGATGGAAGACTATACATATAACTTTGTACCTGGAAAAGAAGGAATCCTTCAGTCTCATATGCTTGAGGTATGCCCGTCTGTCGCAGATGGTAAGATTGGCATTAAAGTATGCCCGCTTTCCATGGGTGACAGAGAAGATCCTGCAAGACTTGTATTCACAAGCAAGACAGGCCCGGGTATTGCAACATCCCTGATCGATCTTGGAGACCGTTTCCGTCTGATCATCAACGATGTGGAATGCAAGAAGGTTGAGAAACCGATGCCGAAGCTTCCTGTAGGAAGTGCGTTCTGGACACCACAGCCAAATCTTAAGACAGGTGCAGAAGCATGGATCCTTGCAGGCGGAGCCCACCATACAGCATTCTCCTATGACCTGACAGCAGAGCAGATGGGTGACTGGGCAGCAGCTATGGGTATTGAAGCTGTTTACATTGATAAAGATACAAATATTCGTGATTTCAAGAATGAACTGAGATGGAATGAACTTGCATTCAGAAAATAATAATTTTTGTAATTAATACAGAGGCTGCCATATCAGGCTGAAATTAATTGCCTGGGATGGCAGCCCTGAGAAGTTTAAAGTAATAAAAAGTATGTTAAAACCGTAAAATTTCCATGGTAAAACAATAAAAGAAATGCAATAATATTGGTGTACAAACAATATATGATTATAGATTGTCGAATGATCTGTAATCATAAATAACAGAGAAACAGGGAGGTACATAAAAATGGGAGCAGCAGAAGCAAAAGCAGCGATTCTCGCTAACAAAACAGCGCTTGGTATTGAATTTGGTTCTACCAGGATCAAAGCAGTACTTGTAGATGATAAAAATCAGCCAATCGCATCTGGCGGTCATGAATGGGAAAATCGTTATGAAAACGGTGTCTGGACATATAGCCTTGATGATATCTGGACAGGCATTCAGGACTGTTATCAGGATATGGCAAGGGATGTGAAGGCAAAATATGACATAGAACTGGAATCTGTAGGTGCATTTGGCGTCAGCGCCATGATGCATGGATATATGCCATTTAACAAAGAGGGAGAACTTCTTGTACCATTCCGTACATGGAGAAATAATATTACAGGGGAAGCCAGTGAAAAGCTGATGGAGCTGTTTAATTACAATATTCCTCAGAGATGGAGTATCGCACATCTGTACCAGGCAATTCTTAATGGCGAGGAACATGTAAAAGATATCGATTATATTACAACTCTGGAGGCTTATGTCCACTGGAAACTGACAGGAAAGAGAGTTCTCGGTATCGGTGACGCAGCAGGTATGTTCCCGATTGATACCACAAAGGCAGATTACAACCAGGAGATGGTTGATAAATTCGATGAACTGGTTGCTCCTTATGGATTCTCATGGAAACTTCGCGATATTATGCCGAAAGCCCTTGTTGCAGGTGAAGATGCCGGTGTTCTTACAGAAGAAGGTGCGAAACTTCTCGACGTAACAGGAAAACTGAAAGCCGGAATCCCGATGTGCCCTCCGGAAGGTGATGCAGGAACAGGCATGGTTGCCACAAACAGTGTAGCAGTACGTACGGGTAATGTTTCCGCAGGAACTTCTGTATTTGCCATGATCGTTCTGGAAAAAGAGCTTTCCAGACCTTATAAAGAAATTGATATGGTTACCACTCCGTCTGGACATCTGGTAGCTATGGCTCATTCCAACAACTGTACTTCTGACCTGAATGCATGGGTAAATATATTTAAAGAGTTTGCAGAAGCTATGGGTATGGAAGTGGATATGAACAAACTGTTCGGAACCCTTTATAATAAAGCACTTGAAGGAGATCCGGACTGTGGCGGACTTTTGTCCTACTGTTATTTCTCAGGTGAGCATATGACAGGCTTTGAAGAAGGACGTCCGTTATTTGTACGTTCTCCTGAAAGCAAATTTAACCTTGCAAACTTTATGAGAACTAATCTGTATACATGCCTTGGAGCCATGAGAGTAGGTCTGAACCTTCTGTTTGAGAAAGAAAATGTAAAAGTAGACCGTCTTCTTGGTCATGGAGGATTATTCAAGACAAAAGGCGTAGGACAGCAGATTCTGGCAGATGCTGTCAATGCACCGGTATCTGTAATGGCTACTGCAGGTGAGGGCGGAGCCTGGGGAATCGCACTTCTTGCTTCTTATCTGGTAAATAAAGAAGAAGGTGAGACTCTGGAAAGCTTCCTTGATAATAAAGTGTTTGCAGATCAGGAAAGCAGCACACTGGATCCAAAACCGGAAGGTGTGGCTGGATTCAATGCATTTATGGACAGCTATATGAAAGGTCTTTCTATTGAAAGAGCAGCAGTAGAGTCTGAAATCTGGTAAATGTTGAGAAACAAACTGTTTGCCGGCGCATATGAAAATGAATAGGAAAAGAAGAATATAAAAAACAGAGCAGCATCGCAGATCATGAGACCGGCGATGCTGTTTTTTGCAGTTTTTCTGAAATTGTTATCAAGTGATTCGCAGCCGAATAAATACAAAGAGAAAGCCCCGGCAGGGGAGCTGCCGGGACTTTCAAGGGGAGTATAAATAATTAAATAAGGGGTTTATGTAAAAAAAATTTTTGAAGGGTAAATTCTTTTTACAGCTATGATTATAATATAGCTTGGTGAAAAAAGCAACATATTTTGATGAATATTCCCCCCGGTTTTTGGGATAATAGTCAATGTGAAGCACTTTCAGCGATGAAGTGTGGAAGAAAAAAACCGGATTTTGCAGAGTATCAGGAGATCCGGGCAGATAAATCTCATCAGGAGGAAAATAATAATGGCAAAAAACTATGAATCTGAGAGTAAAAACAGCAGAAATTACACAGGAACTTCAGATAAGAACAGCTATGGTAATGAAATGAACCATGCTGGTAATGCAAAAAACAGTGTGAAAAGCAAAAACGAGACAGATTGTAGAAGTAAAGCAAAAAATAAAACTTCCCAGTCTTACAGCTCAGAAGAAGACAGATATTGATTGGATCAGGAGGGGGAAATGCCCCTCCTGATCTGCTGTGAGCCAATTTATGTGTCGGCTGTTTTTTGTCAGGCAGTGGCATATCTGTCCCTGATATCATATGATATAACAAAAAGGAGTCTGCCATGTTTCCGGTGGAAACGATTTCTGCAAAAATGCTGGATTATTATGTGGGCCGAAGGGACACGTTGATTATAGATCTGAGAGAAAAAGAGTCCTATATGCACAGTCATGTAAAAGGAGCCGTAAACATGCCATATGGAGAAATAGACGGATATACAGCCTTTCCAAAAGGGAAAATACTGGTTCTGTACTGCGACAGGGGCGGGGCAAGCCTTCTGCTTGCAAGGCAGCTTGCAAAGCTTGGGTACTGTACCAGGTCTGTTATAGGCGGTTTTGGAGCATATCGGGGAAGAAATCTTGTAATTTCGCCATAAGCATGATAAGGTGTAAGAGAAAAAATACGAACCGGTATATCTTCAGGTTATTTCAGAAATCAATCTGTCGGCATACCAATAAAAGAGGAGACACAAAACTATGAAATATATGTTTGCATCAGATGTCCATGGTTCTGCATACTACTGCAGAAAAATGCTGGATGCCTATAAAGAAGAAAAGGCAGAACGCCTGGTACTGCTGGGCGATCTGCTCTATCATGGCCCGAGAAATGATCTTCCCAGAGAATATGCTCCCAAACAGGTCATTTCCATGCTTAATGACATGAAGAAAGAAATTTATGCTGTACGTGGGAATTGTGAAGCTGAGGTCGATCAGATGGTCCTGCAGTTTCCGGTTATGGCAGACTACTGTATTCTGAACCTGGATGGAAGAACCTTTTATGCCACACATGGGCATATTTACAATGAAAATAATCTGCCTCCGATCCAGGAAGGAGATATTCTGATCCATGGACATACCCATGTACTGAAAGCAGAGCAGAAAGAAGGCTATGTACTTCTCAACCCGGGTTCTGTTTCCATTCCAAAAGAAGGAAACCCGCCTACATATGCGATCTTTGAGGACGGTGTGTTTACAATTAAGGATTTTGAGGGAAATATTGTTAAGAGCATAGAATTATAGGGAAGTCCCATCTACATATAGAAAGGATAAAGAATGGAAAAATTTGAACTGATCGCTCCATGTCATTTCGGTATGGAAGCTGTGCTGAAACGTGAGATCCTTGATCTGGGTTATGAGATTACCAAAGTAGAGGATGGAAAAGTAACATTCGAGGCAGATGCACAGGGAATCGCAGATGCCAATATCTTTCTGCGTTCCACAGAAAGAATCCTGCTGAAAGTAGCAGAAGTAAAGGCAGAAACCTTTGACGAGCTTTTTGAAAAGACAAAAGCCCTGCCATGGGAAAATTATATTCCCAAGGATGGGAAATTCTGGGTTGCCAAGGCCAATTCTGTGAAGAGTAAGCTCTTTAGCCCGTCTGATATCCAGTCCATTATGAAAAAAGCCATTGTAGAGCGTCTGAAGGGCGTATACGGGGTGTCCTGGTTTGAAGAGGATGGGGCAAGCTTTCCTATCCGCGTGGCATTTATGAAAGATGTGGCCACGATCGGTATTGATACCTCAGGGGTATCTCTGCATAAAAGAGGATATCGTAAAATGACAGTGAAAGCTCCGATCACAGAAACACTGGCATCTGCTCTGATCATGCTTACGCCATGGAATAAAGACAGGATTCTGGTAGATCCTTTCTGCGGAAGCGGTACCTTTCCTATTGAAGCAGCAATGATGGCAGCAGATATTGCACCCGGCATGAACCGTTCCTTCCTTGCTGAGGAATGGAAGCATCTGGTTCCGAGAAAATGCTGGTATGATGCAAATGAAGAGGCACAGGACAGGATAAATCTTAATATTGAAACAGATATCCAGGGCTTTGACATTGATCCTGAGGCGTTGAAGGCTGCCAGAGCTAATGCAAAAATGGCAGGTGTGGACAAGCTGATCCATTTCCAGCAGAGAGCGGTAAAAGATCTCCGCCATCCCAAACCATATGGATTCATCATCACAAACCCTCCTTATGGGGAACGACTGGAAGAAAAAGAGAATTTAACTCAGCTTTATCGTGAAATCGGGGAAAGCTATGAAAGGCTTGACAAGTGGTCCATGTATCTGATCACATCTTATGAGAAAGCGGAGAACGATATCGGGCGAAAAGCAGATAAAAACCGTAAGATCTATAATGGTATGCTTAAGACCTATTACTATCAGTTCCTTGGGCCGCGCCCACCGAAGAAAAACCGTAGCTGAGTGCTTCTGTAATTGCGAAAAATCAAAATAAAAAGAGGATACAAAGGATTATGAAAAAAATAATTTTTGCTACCGGAAATCAGGATAAAATGAGAGAAATCTGCGAGATCCTTGCAGATATAGATGCAGAGGTTGTTTCTATGAAAGAAGCGGGAATCCATGCAGATATTGTAGAGGATGGTTCTACTTTTGAGGAAAATGCTGTGATCAAGGCGAAGACAATCTGTGAACTGACAGGGGAGATCACTCTGGCAGATGATTCCGGTCTGGAGATTGACTATCTGAATAAAGAGCCGGGCATTTATTCTGCCCGTTATATGGGAGAAGATACCTCATATCATATCAAAAATGCAAGTCTGATAGAGAGACTGAACGGAGTTCCGGACGAGAAGCGTACTGCAAGGTTCGTATGCGCCGTTGCAGCGGCTTTTCCGGATGGAAGTGTAAAAACAGTGCGTGGAACAATGGAAGGCCGTATAGGCTATGAGGAGAAGGGAGAGAACGGCTTCGGCTATGATCCGATCTTCTACCTGCCGGAATATGGATGTACTTCTGCAGAGCTTTCCGGCGAAGAGAAAAATAAGATCAGCCACAGGGGAAAAGCATTACGTGCCATAAAGGATGAACTGAAATGAAGGTACTGATCGTCAGCGATACTCATGGACAGGATGAGAATCTGGAAGAGACAGTGCTCAGAGAAGCTCCCTTTGATTATCTGATCCACTGCGGGGATGTGGAAGGCAGAGAGATTTTCATTGAGGCACTGGCAGAGTGCCCATGTACGATTGTCGCAGGAAATAATGACTTTTTTACAGATCTTCCCTATGATGAAGAAGTTACCCTGGAGGGACATAAGATACTGGTTACACATGGACATCACTATTTTGTGTCCCGGGATTATGATAAACTTGTTGAGAATGCGCAGGCTAAGGGATGTAAGATTGCAATGTATGGTCATACTCACATGCCTGTGATCGAGAATGAGGATGGGATTCTGGTAATTAATCCCGGCAGTCTTACCTACCCGCGTCAGAGAGGCCGCAGGCCAAGCTATGCAGTTATGCAGATAGAAGAGGGAAAAGATCCTCAGGTCGAGATCAGATACCTCTGAAAAATTATTTAACTGAATCAGGTAAGTTACTTGCGGAGGTTGCGAATATCCGCCTGACTCATCTGACTGTATATTTTTGAGGTATTGTTGATCGGATAACGGCAATACCTCTTTTTACAGATACGTGACAGTAAAAGAATAGAAGAAAAAATAAAAAAAGTTAAGATTTTTTTATTGTATGAAAAAAATATCTTTTTAAAAAAAATCTCAAAAACCAGTAAAAAATCCCTTTTTGCGAACAAAAAAAACGATTTTTTTGAAAAAAGTGAAAAGCCCGCAAAGCCTTGTATTTAGCGGGTTTCAGGGACTTTTTGAGGGATAAAAAATCACTTTTTTAAAAAAAATCAAAAAAAATTGAAAAAAGGTGTTGACATTTGGGGTCGCTTAACATATAATATGTCTTGCGTCGGACAACGAAGCACAAATAAATAAAGAAAAACAGCGGGGTGTGGCTCAGCTTGGCTAGAGCGCCTGGTTTGGGACCAGGAGGCCGCAGGTTCGAATCCTGTCACCCCGACTGCTGTAACAACAACATTACCGTTTCAGCGAAATGCGGGTGTAGTTCAATGGTAGAACACTAGCCTTCCAAGCTAGATACGTGGGTTCGATTCCCATCACCCGCTTCTCTGTATGTACAGAGAGATGTGTCTGTAGCTCAGCTGGATAGAGCAACGGCCTTCTAAGCCGTGGGTCGGGGGTTCGAATCCCTTCAGGCACGCTGTGGTGGGTATAGCGCAGTTGGTTAGCGCGCCAGATTGTGGCTCTGGAGGCCCAGGGTTCGAATCCCTGTATCCACCCTTCGCCTTTGGGCTATCGCCAAGCGGTAAGGCACAGCACTTTGACTGCTGCATTCGCTGGTTCGAATCCAGCTAGCCCAGTCTTAATATGGAGCATTAGCTCAGTTGGTAGAGCACTTGACTTTTAATCAAGTTGTCCGGGGTTCGAATCCCCGATGCTTCATTAATAGCGGAAATCTTTTGTGAGGTTTCCGCTATTTTATTGCTTTTGCAGAGTGTGAGAATGATTTTTCGGATACACTCTGAAAATATGAGAAAATGCGGATATGGCGGAATTGGCAGACGCGCTGGTTTTAGGTACCAGTGGGCTTCCCGTGCAGGTTCAAGTCCTGTTATCCGCATTCAGAAAAAGTACCGGTTAAAACGGTGCTTTTTTGTTTTACAGACATGGTTTTTTGTTGTATAGTTAAGTTATAAACAGGACAGGGAGATTTTGACTATGGATATACAGAAATTTCAGCAGAAACTTACAGAAGTATGTGAACTTGGAGAGAAGAATGGCAAAGTATTGAAACCGGAACAGATAAAGGAATGCTTTGGCGAACTTGACCTGGATAAGTCACAGCTGATCAAGATATTACAGTATTTAAAATTAAAAGGTATTTCCATTGAAGGTGCGGAGGAGATCTCAGCAGCATCTCAGGCCGGACCGGAAGAAGTATCCGAAGAAAAAGAAGAAAAAGTTCCTCTGACAGCAGAGGAAGAGGCGTATCTGAAAGAATATCTGGAAGGTCTTGAAGAACAGGAGCAGGGAGAGAGAAGTGCGGAAGAACTTTTTGAACTGCTTTCAAAGGGAGATGCTCTGGCACAGGCAGAGCTGTCACAGAAGTATCTGCATGCAGCAGCCGAAATGGCGGTTGAAATGAACTGTGAGGAGATTTTTATCGCTGATCTGATTCAGGAGGCAAATATAAGCCTTCTAATGGCTCTGGGAGAGGAAGAACCGGAAGAGAAAGATGAGAAATGGCTGCTTGGACGTATCCGGTGTGGGATCCGCCATGCTATCGAGGAGCAGACACAGAGGAAATTTGAGGATGACTATCTGGTAGCAAAGGTGGAGAAGCTGGAAGCGGCAGTCCGGGAACTTACAGAGGATGAAGAGGATGAAAGTTCAAAGTTCAGTGTAGAGGAGCTGGCGATCATTCTTGATATGGATGAAGAAGAGATCAGGGATGTGCTGCGGCTTACAGGTGATGATAAATAATGCAGTGATGTAGCATTACGGGAAAGGAGAGGGTGATTATGAGTATTCCAACACCACACAACAGTGCAAAGAAAGGTGATATTGCAAAGAAGGTTCTGATGCCGGGAGATCCGCTGCGTGCGAAGTATATTGCGGAGACATATCTGGAGAATCCGGTATGTTTTAACACAGTGAGAAATATGTTTGGTTATACCGGAACTTATAAGGGTGAGCAGATATCTGTCATGGGCAGCGGTATGGGGATGCCATCTATGGGTATTTACAGTTATGAGCTTTATAATTTTTATGATGTAGAGAAGATCATTCGTATAGGTTCTGCAGGTGCGCTGCAGGATGATGTAAGCGTAATGGACGTTGTGATCGCTATGAGTGCATGTACGGATTCAAATTATGCAAGCCAGTATCAGCTGCCGGGGACTTTTGCTCCTACAGCAAGTTATGAACTGGTTGCAAGGGCTGTAGAGGTCGCGAAGGAGCAGGGTACACCGGTTCGCGTGGGTTCTGTTGTATCTTCGGATGCGTTCTATGGAGATAATCCGGAGAGTTCGAAGGCATGGAGAAAGATGGGGGTTCTCTGTGTGGAGATGGAGTGTGCGGCGCTGTTTATGAATGCTGCGAGAGCCGGTAAGGAGGCATTGGGGATTCTTACGATTTCGGATCATGTTTTCAGGGATGAGGCAATTTCTGCGGAGGCCAGGCAGACTTCGTTTAACAGGATGATGGAGATTGCTTTAGGAATTTAAAGGATAATCCCGGTATAAAAAGGCTCTTTGGCTGGTATGTGGGAATACTGGTCAGAGGGCTTTTTTTTAATTCAGTAGGGACGCGTCAAAAAATATTTCATTTCATGTGCGGTTTCGGACACTAAGATATTCTAAGCCGTCAAAAATCTGCTAAAAGCATGAGCCATCAAGGACAAACTCGCTTCGCTCAGACAGTGTCCTTGATGGCTCATAACGCAGATTTTTGGCGGCTAAGAATATCTAAGTATCCTGCAAATGCACATGAAATGAAATATTTTTCGACGCTGTTTTTTCATATGGAATGAATAAAATTTTGGCTACGTTACTGAGAACGGAGTGAGCAGTAACAGTTAATGACGACTGTTCTCAAGAAGAGCGATTGAAAAATTTTCCATATTGTGTTAATATCAAAACAATATGGGAGGTATTTTGAATGCAGATCAGAAAATCAGCGGAGGATTATTTGGAGGCAATCCTGGTATTGTCAAAACAGGGGGGCGGAGTTCGTTCTATTGATATTGCAACGATGCTTGGGGTATCGAAACCGAGTGTAAGTCATGCGATGAAACTGTTACGTGAGGATGGCTATATCGCGATGGATCGTTATGGTACGGTGACGCTTCTGGATAAAGGGGCTCAGATTGCAACGCATATTTATGAACGCCATACAGTGTTGAGTAAGATGCTGGAACATCTCGGCGTAAGCCCGGAAGTTGCAAAAGAAGATGCGTGTAAGTTAGAGCATGACCTGAGCGATGAGAGTTTTACTAGGATAAAGGAGCACTTCCACAAGGTGATTGGGGAAGTTGAATAGCGGATAAAATAAACTCCCCCCGTCGGATGAATTTCTGACGAAGTGGGGAGTTTATTTTTTAAAGTTAGTCATCTACTATTTCTGTTACATAGCTTCCATGCCCGTCTATAGCAATAACTTTTTCTTTTCCATCTTCTGTTTGAAATATCCATGGAGCAGAATAAGGATTGCGAAAAAAGGCTTACAACGAATGGTGGTGTGGTACAATGCTGTAGAAAGAAGAATGCTGGAAAGCTGTATAGTCGTATGAAGGAGAAATTCACATGCAGTTTGATGAGAGGAAAGAGGGAATAGACCCTCTGACCTACTCTACATATTATTCTGTCTGCTTCTGTGGAAGCTGTGCAAGGATGATAGCGGCAAACATGATGACACATCCAAGGATTTCTTTAGTACTCAGTTGCTGTCTGAGGATGATCCATCCGGCTAGGACAGAGATGCAGGATTCCAGGCTGAGTATCAGGGATGCTACAGTTGGGTTCATGTTTTTCTGACCGATAATCTGCAAGGTGTAAGCTACTCCGCATGACATAACACCTGCGTAGAGGATTGGCTGCCATGCTGCCAGGATGGATGAGAGTTCCGGATGCTCAAGGAGCAGAGCGGGAATGCCGGAAAGAACTCCACATGTCAGGAACTGAATACAGGAGAGCTTTACTCCGTCTACTTTCGGAGAAAAGTAGTCGATGACCAGTATGTGCAACGAAAAAAGAAAAGCGCATACCAGTACGAGCAGATCTCCCTTTCCAATGGAAAATCCATCTGTGATGCACAGGAGATAAAGTCCGATCAGAGCCATTGCAACGGCAGCCCAGATAAATTTCGTGCATTTTTTGCCAAGGAACAGTCCGATGACAGGGACGATCACAATATAACAGGCAGTGATAAAGCCGGCTTTTCCGACGGTTGTATACTTGATGCCAAACTGTTGGAAATTGCTTGCCAGACAGAGGCAGATACCGCAGGCGATACCGCCGATAATCAGAGTTTTTTTCTCCTGCATATTGGATACAGTATTACTTGAGGTGTCAGATCTGCCAGATGCTTTGGAAGCAGAATCTGAAGGAGAGTTTCTCTTTTTCAGAATAAAAATCAGTGGAATCAGAACGACTGCTCCGATAAGGGAACGGACGGCATTAAAAGTAAAGCCTCCTACGTATTTCATTCCTACGCTTTGAGCTACAAAAGCGATACCCCAGATGATCGCTGCGAGAAGCAGGAGCAGGGAATTTTTTAATGGAATCTGTTGTTTTTGCATGATGTGTGTAATCCTTCCTTATATTAATGTGTAAATAGAATGTATAAAATGTGGATAAAACAAAATATTTATTCATTCAGTGTGGACAGAAGCACTGAAATTTTGTAACTGTTCAGTGCCCTCATAGTTATAAAATGTTTCAAATATATTTTAAGAGTGCCAGTGCCTTATTGATCTGAAAATGAAGAAACACTTTCATAATTATACATCATAAATGTAAAAAGAGAAAGAAGATTGTAGAAATAAAAAGAAGCCTCTGCAGGAGACTTCTTTTTGTAAATGTGTATCTGATATTTATATCAGATAAAGATATATTTCAAAATAAACAATACAGCCAGTACATACATCAGTACGCTGATTTTCTTTTCCTTAGCTTTACCTGTAACAACGTTGATGATCACATAGGAGATAACACCCATGGAGATACCTTCAGAAATGCTGTACAGGAATGGCATTGCGATGATCGCGATAAATGCTGGGATGGCTTCCGTCAGGTCGTTGAAATCAATCTTGGTTACTGATGTGAGCATCAGGAATCCAACGATGATCAGAGCCGGTGCTGTGGCAAAGGACGGGATTGCCAGGAAAATCGGGGATAACAGCAGTGATAATCCGAAGAGGATGGCTGCTATCAGGGAAGTAAGTCCTGTACGTCCGCCTTCAGCAACACCGGAAGCACTCTCTACGAAAGTAGTAACTGTGGAAGTACCACACATAGCACCTACTGTAGTTCCTACTGCGTCAGAAAGAAGAGCACCTTTGATGTTTGGAAGTTTGCCTTCTTTGTCAAGCATATCAGCTTTGGAAGCAACACCGATCAGTGTTCCAAGTGTATCGAACATATCTACAAACAGGAATGCAAACATAATGACTACGAAATCAAGTGTGAAGACAATGGAGAAGTCCATTTTCATAAATGTGGGAGCCATGCTTGGAATGGAGATTCCGTTTGAAAAATCAGGCAGGAGGCTGAACCAGCCGGCTGCAGGATCAGGTTTGTAAAGTCCTGTCAACTGACAGATAATGCCAAGTCCCCATGTGATCAGGATACCCCAGAGAATGTTTCCTTTTACACTCTTAACAAGAAGGATGGCGGTGATGAGAAGTCCAATCAGCGCCAGAAGAACTGTAATTCCTTCTGTATTGAAGGTTCCGCCGGAAACGGAGGATTTAAAGGAAAATACACTTACCAGAGTGGAGTCGTTGTTAACTACGATCTTAGCATTCTGCAGTCCGATGAAAGCAATAAACAGTCCGATACCAACAGATACTGCATGTTTCAGGTTCATTGGGATCGCATTGAAAATTGCCTCACGCACATTGGTCAGAGATAACAGGATAAAAATAATACCCTCTACAAATACAGCTGCCAGTGCCTGCTGCCAGCTGTAACCCATGCCAAGAACAACAGTGTAGGCAAAGTAGGCATTCAGGCCCATGCCAGGTGCAAGAACGAATGGATAATTAGAAAGCGCAGCCATCAGACAGGTGGCAATAAAGGATGACAGTGCGGTCGCTGTAAAAACAGCTCCTCTGTCCATGCCGGATGCTTCCAGAATGTTTGGGTTTACAGCCAGAATGTATGCCATTGTCATGAATGTGGTAATACCTGCCATAACTTCGGTCTTTACATCTGTGTGGTTCTCTTTGAGATGGAATAATTTGTCAAGATTCATAATCTTTCCCCCTTTTGATTTTAAAAATTGCCGGCCGTTTTGTGGTGCCTCAGATAATCATCCCGAAAAAACAGGGTGAAACTCCTGGAATCAATCGTCCCGGCATATCGTTTTGTTAACGATATGCCGGAAAAACACCATCAGAATCTGTATTTCCTGCAGTTACAGAATCTTTCTTCCGGCTACATATTTAGCGGTAATATTACGGTCATCGGAAAGGTAGATCAGTCTTTCAAGTCTGTCCCTCGGAGAGAGCTTCAGTGGAGTTGGAATAGTGCTGTCATTAAGCACAACCGCATCAAATTCATACCCCTCCTTAAAGCTTCCAACCTTTCCAAAGAAGGAACCGCCTCCTTCTGTTCCCATATAAAAGGCCTCTTCAACAGTAAGCGGCTTCATGGAAGAATCAACCAACCGCCAGTACAGCTTGGAAACCTGAATAGCATCAGCCATAGCACGCAGAATAGAAACGGAAGTTCCACCTGCAATGTCAGATCCCAGTCCGATGTGTAAACCTTCGTCCAGATAACGTCTCATAGGAGAGATACCTGAGGCGAGATTTGTGTTAGACTGCGGACAATGAGCAATATAAACGCCCTGCTTTTTCATAAGGGCAATTTCTTCATCCGAAGAATGAACACAATGAGCCATGATCGTCGGACAGTCACCGCCGAAAAGATCAAACTGGCTATATGCTTCTCCATAAAAATGTGTATTCGGGCAAAGCTCCTTCACCCAGGCAATTTCACCGAAATTCTCAGAAAGGTGAGACTGCATCGGCAGGTGATACTTTTTCTGAATCTCCGAAAGCTTCTCCATCAGTGCATCAGAACAGGACGGAGTAAATCTCGGAGTAAGGATTGGCTTTACATTTTCAAATTTATCAAGCGTATCCTTAATCCACTGAACCGTAGCATCAGCAGAAGCCTGAGCACTCTCTTCCTGCAACTGCGGAGAACCATTACGGTCCATATTTACCTTGCCGACCATAGCCTTTATTCCGGTTTTATCCAGCTGTTCCATCAGGATCTCGGTAGCAGGGACATGCAGAGTTCCGAAAATACATGCTCTTGTATTCGGGCTCTTCTTCATATCCTCAGTGAAAATAGAATAAGCCTCTTTTGCAAACTCTGTATCTTCATAACGTGCTTCCTGCGGAAAAGTATAAGTATTCAGCCAGTCCAGCAGTTCAAGATCCATACCCGAGGCACGAAACGTATACTGCGGAGCATGAAGATGCAGATCAGTCAGTCCCGGAATGATCAGCTCATCGCCAAAATCTGTACATGAGATTCCTGCAAATTTCTCAGGAAGCTCATCAAACACCCCTGCACATCGCCCATCTTCACATACTAAATATCCATTTTCAGTGATGGAAAGTTCTGTCAGAGAATTACTGTAGCAAATTGTTCCCTTTAAAACAAAAGTCCGTTCGTTCATAACCATACCTCCTTTTTGTGGTTAAGGAAAGGCAAAAAAAATCTACCGATGCTGCCTTTACCTCATTCTTTCTCCCTGGGGAGAGAACTTATAGACAACTATTACGGTAGTTGGTAGAAACGTCCAACCGATTATGGACATATATAAGTTTACTTATATTGTTTATAAAATGATTATAAAATATTTGTAGTTAACTGTCAATTCCTTTCTGCGATTTAATTTAATATTCTTTTTGCATTGCTATTTGATAATTCATAGTCTATAAAGCATTTTACAGGCAGAATTTATATAAAGTATATGATATCCCATGTGAACTTATACAATCTCTTTCATATTTAAAGTCTTTCTTATTCATGTAGGCTTTTAACATGCGAATTGATACGATATTTTCCACCTTCCAATTACCAGTTTAGAAAAATATTTTATCTGCTATGCATTTGCAGGCATCTTAGAGATTCTTAGTCCTCTTAAATCTGCGTTATGAGAAGAAAAGTCCATTGCCTGAGCACCAGCGAGCAATCATAGACTTTTCTTCTCATGCTTTTAGCAGATTTCAGATGACTTAGAATCTCTTAGATGCCGAAACCGCATAGCAGATAAAATATTTTTCTAAGCGTCCGTTTTTTGGGAAAATATGATATAATACTCTCCAATATCAAAAAGAAAGGAAAAACAAACATGCAGCTAGATAAAGAAAACATAAAAAAAATCCGATGGCTCATCGCATTCGCAATTCTCCTATACCTGGGTGTCCAGAACCTGCACATGGTCATCAGCACTGCCAGAGTTCTGCTTGGCTTTCTCTTTCCGTTCATCATTGGTTTCGGAATCGCTTTTATCCTCAATATTCCAATGAAATTCATAGAACATCATCTGTTTGGAAAAGCCTTGAAACAAGAGAAAAAAACAGCACAAAAACTGGCAAGGCCGGTCAGCCTAGTGCTTTCTATCTGCTTTGTGATCTGTATAATCGTGATCGTTATGCTGGTAGTAGTACCGGAACTGGGGGCAACATTCGTAAACATAGCGAAAAAGATAGAAGAAAATATTCCGGTTTTCCAGAAATGGATCGACAATGTATTCGGAAACAATCCGGAAGTTGTGAAATGGGCGCAGTCTCTTGACATTGAGCCGGGAAAAATAATCGATTCTGTACTCGGCGTACTGAAGAACGGAGTCAATAACATTGTTTCTTCCACAGTGTCCATCACCATGGGACTTCTGACTACTGCAATGAATGTATCCATTGGCTTTGTATTCGCCTGCTACGTCCTTTTACAGAAAGAAAAGCTCCTGCAGCAGATAAAAAAAGCAATGTACGCAATGTTCCCTGAAAAACCGGTCAGATATCTGGCACATGTATGGAATCTGGCAAACAGGATTTTTTCCAGCTTTATTACCGGACAGTGTATCGAAGCTGTGATTCTTGGAAGTATGTTCTTTGTATCCATGACAATCCTGCATTTTCCATATGCAATGCTGGTGGGTGTCCTGATTTCATTTACAGCATTGATCCCGCTGTTTGGCGGAATTATCGGATGTTGGGTAGCATTTTTTCTGATCCTTATGATAAGTCCTGTAAAAGCAGTTCTGTTTCTGGGACTTTTCCTTATCCTGCAGCAGATAGAAGGAAACCTGATCTATCCTCATGTGGTAGGTGGTTCTGTCGGGCTTCCATCCATCTGGGTACTGGTAGCTGTAACACTTGGCGGCAGTCTGATGGGAATTGCGGGAATGCTGATCTTCATTCCGACAGTATCTGTCATCTATACACTTTTCAGAGAGTGGGTATATGCCCGTCTTGAGAAAAAACAGCTTGTTTTATGACGAAATGATTCGTGATGTGTAGAAAGATGTATTATTGTCCGGATAAACTTGGTAACAAATTTGTAAAAGGACTGTAAATCAGTGTAAGGTCTCTGTAATTGTAATTAATTCGATATTTCTGTATTATAGTGATATCTGGTTAAAAATGGAAGGAGATCTTAAGATGGACATCTTAAAAGGTAAACGTTATGATATTATGAATGTGCTTTGGGAAGAGGGAAGACCATTGTCTGCTTTTGAGATCAATGACATTGCACCGGAACTGAAAATGCCGACAGTAAGAAGATGCCTGGAGCTTCTTTTGAAAGAGAACCTGATCCAGGTTGCGGGAACTTCAATGAACGGCAAGGTGTATGCAAGAAATTATACCCCTCTTCTTTCAAGAGAGGATTATTTAAAGGGAAATGCCAAAAGCAGAAAGATTAATCCGGTGGAAATGATGAATGCGCTTCTGGAATCTGATGGGATTACAGTGGAAGAGCTGGAAAAACTTCAGGAGCTTATCGATAAGAAACGTGCGGAACTGGAAAGCAGATAATCATAAACATAGCAGATAAAACGGACATGGCCATCTGGCTGTGTCTTTTTTGTGCCATTTTTTACAGAATTGCAATACTGTATCAGGTAATAAAAACAGCCAGATGAATAAAGTGTCCATCTGGCTGAATCTGTTATCAATTAATTATTTCTTGTTCTGCTCAACTTCTTTTAACATCATAGCGCGAACTTTCAGTGGAAGTCCGAACAGTGTGATGAATCCATCTGCATCGTGGTGGTCATAGAGGTCACCTGTTGTGAAAGATGCAAGAGATTCATTGTACAGGCTGTATGGAGAAGTTGTACCGGCTTTGATGATATTGCCTTTGTACAGTTTGAATTTCACTTCACCTGTTACATATTTCTGTGTGGATTCAACGAATGCCTGGATTGCCTCGCGAAGTGGTGTATACCATTTTCCTTCGTAAACAACCTGAGCGAACTGGCTGCCAAGTTTCTTCTTGGTTTCCATTGTCTCGCGGTCAAGTGTAAGTTCTTCGAGCTGTTCATGAGCTGCCATCAGGATGGTTCCGCCAGGAGTCTCATATACGCCACGTGATTTCATACCAACAACACGGTTCTCAACGATATCAACGATACCGATACCGTTCTCGCCGCCTAATTTGTTAAGCTCAGTGATGATCTCGGAAACTTTCATTTCTTTGCCGTTTAATGTTTTCGGAACACCCTGCTCGAATGTCATGGTAACTTCTGTTTCTTTATCAGGGGCTTTCTCAGGTGTAACACCTAAAACAAGCATATTGTCATAATTTGGAGCCTGTGAAGGATCTTCCAGTTCCAGACCTTCATGGCTGATATGCCATAAGTTTCTGTCACGGCTGTAGCTGTGGCTTGCATCGAATGGAAGGTCGATTCCGTGAGCTTTACAGAATGCAATTTCATCTTCACGTGACTGCATGGTCCATTTGTCTGTCATACGCCATGGAGCGATGATTTTGATGTCAGGAGCAAGAGCTTTGATGCCAAGTTCGAAACGGATCTGGTCATTACCTTTACCTGTAGCACCGTGGCAGATGGCAACTGCGCCTTCTTTACGTGCGATCTCAACTAATTTCTTAGCGATTGCCGGACGGGCCATGGATGTACCAAGGAGATATTTGTGTTCGTATACAGCACCTGCCTGTACACATGGAACGATGAAGTCATCACAGAATTCATCTACGATATCTTCGATATATAATTTGGAAGCACCGGAAAGCTTTGCTCTTTCATCCAGTCCGTCCAGTTCGTTTCCCTGACCGCAGTTTACGCAGCAGCAGACAACATCGTAATCAAATGTTTCTTTTAACCATGGGATTAAGGCTGTGGTATCAAGACCGCCTGAGTATGCTAAAACGACTTTTTCTTTCATGATTGTATTCCTCCTGAAATTGGATTTTATTATTTTCCTGATTTGTAAAAATTTCCTGAGATATCCGTTTGCCGAAAGTAAATGAATAGGTCGGGAGTTCAGCGCATTATTTTTGAATAAATGCGGTAATTTCTGATTGAAATTTTTGAATAAATATTCAATGCGGAACAAGATGATTTCGTATGATTCCGCTTAACAAGTGATAATATACACCTTTTTTTATAAATATGCAATAGAAAAATGCAAAAAAGTTTTATCTGTTTTTGCATAAATATGCAACATAATATAGGAAAAGACAGGGGGAAATTCGTGAAGCAAAATAGAATCCATGTAAAAACATTGAAAAATGACTATTGCATATTATGCAGGTAAGATGTATAATTAGTCCAGCACTCTGATAGAGTAAAGTTTTACTATGAAATGAAGATCGCCGGATGAGGCGAAGATGGAGGAAATTATTATGATTAAAGCAGGAATTATCGGTGCCACAGGATATGCAGGTAACGAGATCGTGAGACTGCTTCTGGGACATAAAGATGTGGAAGTTGCGTGGTATGGTTCAAGAAGTTACATTGACCAGAAATATGCAGATGTTTATCAGAACTTTTTTAAGCTGGTAGATGCGAAATGTATGGATGATAATATGGAAGCATTAGCTGATGAAGTGGATGTGATCTTTACAGCTACTCCTCAGGGACTGTGTGCTTCTTTAATTAATGAAGGAATTCTTTCTAAGGCGAAAGTTATTGATCTGAGTGCGGATTTCCGTATTAAAGATGTGAAGAAATATGAGAAATGGTACGGAATTAAGCATAAAGCTCCGCAGTTTATTGATGAGGCGGTTTATGGTTTGTGTGAGATTAATCGTGAGGAGATTAAGAAGGCAAGATTGATTGCGAATCCGGGATGTTATCCTACATGTTCCACACTTTCTATTTATCCGCTGATTAAAGAGGGACTGATCGATCCGTCTACCATTATTATTGATGCGAAGTCCGGTACTTCAGGAGCAGGACGTGGAGCGAAGGTTGCCAATCTGTTCTGTGAAGTGAATGAGAATATTAAGGCTTATGGTGTTGCAAGTCACAGACATACACCGGAGATTGAGGATCAGCTTGGTTATGCGTGTGGCAAAGAGGTGCTGATTAATTTTACACCTCATCTGATTCCTATGAATCGTGGTATTCTGGTGACTGCTTATGCTTCTCTGACTAAGGATGTTTCTTATGAAGAGGTGAAGGCAGTTTATGATAAGTATTATGAGAATGAGACTTTCGTTCGTGTGCTGGATAAGGATGTTTGTCCGCAGACTAAGTGTGTGGAAGGAAGTAATTATGTGGATGTGAACTTTAAGATTGATCCGAGAACTCATAGAGTTATTATGATGGGGGCTATGGATAATCTGGTGAAAGGTGCAGCAGGACAGGCTGTGCAGAATATGAATCTGATGTTTGGATTTAAGGAGGCTGAGGGACTGCTGCAGGTGCCGATGTGTCCGTGATAGATTAATGGAAAGGGACGCTCCGGAAATTATTTGGTTTTGAACGCGGTTTCGGGGCTTACTAACTCTAAGAGTTACTACAGCCCCTGCAAATGCGTTCAAAACCAAATAATTTCCGGAGCTGACTTTTCAGGACGGAAGAGATGTGGATGTCTGACGGACGTGACTGCGCAGGGGAGTTGCGGCAGTCGCTGAGCGTGGAGGATGTGGACGGGAAACAAGATAGTTTGTCTTATTATATAGAAAGGATTGAGGTTTTATGAAGATTATAGAGGGCGGCGTTACGGCGGCTAAGGGATTTAAGGCAGCGGCGGCTGCGGCTGAGATTAAGTATAAGGGTAGAACGGATATGGCTATGGTTTACAGTGAGGTGCCTTGTGTGGCTGCGGGGACTTTTACTACCAATGTGGTGAAGGCTGCGCCTGTTAAATGGGATCAGGATATTGTTTATAATCATCCGTCTGCACAGGTGGTGATCTGTAACAGTGGTATTGCCAATGCATGTACTGGTGCAGAAGGTTATGGTTATTGTAAGGAGACTGCAGATGCGGCTGCTGAGATTCTTGGGGTGGCTGCTGACAGTGTGCTGGTTGCTTCTACAGGTGTGATTGGTATGCAGGTTCCCATTGACCGTATTAAGAATGGTGTGAAGATGATGGCGCCGAAGCTGGATGGTTCTCTGGAGGCTGGTACTGAGGCGGCGAAGGCGATCATGACTACTGATACCAAGAAGAAAGAGGTTGCTGTTCAGATTGAAATTGGCGGTAAGACGGTTACTGTTGGTGGTATGTGTAAGGGTTCCGGTATGATCCATCCGAATATGTGTACCATGCTTGGGTTTGTTACTACTGATGCGAAGATTTCCAAGAAGATGCTGCAGGAAGCGTTAAGTGAGGATGTTAAGGATACTTACAATATGGTTTCTGTTGATGGAGATACTTCTACCAATGATACAGTGCTTCTTCTGGCCAATGGTCTGGCTGAGAATCCGGAGATCACAGAGAAGGGTGAGGATTACGAAACCTTCAAGGCTGCGCTGAATTATATCAATACTACTCTGGCGAAAAAGATCGCAGGTGACGGAGAGGGTGCGACTGCACTGTTTGAGGTGAAGATCATTGGTGCAGAGTCTAAGGAGCAGGCAGTTACACTGAGTAAGTCTGTTGTTACTTCTTCTCTGACAAAGGCTGCTATCTACGGTCATGATGCGAACTGGGGAAGAATCCTGTGTGCTATGGGATATTCCGGTGCGAAGTTTGATCCTGAGAAGGTGGATCTGTTCTTTGAGAGTAAGGCTGGTAAGATCCAGATTATTGAGAATGGTGTGGCTGTGGATTACAGTGAAGAAGAGGCAACGAAGATTCTTTCTGAGGAAGCTGTCACAGCAATCGCTGATGTGAAGATGGGTGATGCCACAGCAACTGCATGGGGCTGTGACCTGACTTATGATTATATAAAAATCAATGCAGATTACCGTTCATAACAAAATTCTGTGAATAAGGGTGATTTTAACCGAATCAGGTAAGTCTCCTGCTTTAATTGCGAAAAGCAATAAGCAGTGGATGGAGAACAGACATTGACTGGAAAAAGGAGAGAATAATGGTTAATCAGAAATATTTGGACAAGGCGGAGGTGCTGATCGAGGCGCTTCCTTATATTCAGAGATTTAATCGTAAGATTGTAGTTGTAAAGTACGGCGGAAGCGCCATGCTGGATGATGAACTGAAGAAGAATGTGATCAAGGACGTTGTTCTTCTGAAACTGGTTGGTTTCAAACCGATCATCGTTCATGGTGGTGGTAAGGAAATCAGCCGCTGGGTTGGCAAGGTAGGTATGGAGCCGAAATTTATTAACGGTCTTCGTGTTACAGATAAAGATACTATGGAGATCGCAGAGATGGTTCTTGCGAAGGTGAACAAGGAACTGGTTGCCATGGTGGAATCTCTTGGTGTAAATGCTGTTGGTATCAGCGGTAAAGACGGTGGTCTGCTGAAATGCCGCAAGAAACAGACAGAGGGCGGAGACATCGGATTTGTTGGTGAAGTTACAAAGGTTGAGCCGAAGATTCTGGAGGATCTTCTGGAGAAAGATTTCCTGCCGATCATTTTCCCGGTAGGTTATGACGATGAGTTCGCTACTTATAATATTAATGCGGATGATGCGGCATGTGCCATTGCAGAGGCTGTTCATGCTGAGAAGCTTGCATTCCTTTCTGATATTGAAGGCGTTTATAAAGACAAGGATGATCCGTCCAGCCTGATCTCTGAACTTCATGTAGATGAAGCACAGAAACTGATCGATGACGGTTATGTAGGCGGAGGTATGATTCCGAAGCTGAAAAACTGTATTGATGCCATTGAAGAAGGCGTTAACAGAGTCCATATCCTTGACGGAAGAATTCCTCACAGCTTACTGCTGGAGATCTTTACAAACAAAGGTATTGGTACTGCGATTCTGAGAGAAGACGGGGAGAAATATTACAATGAACATGAATGAACAGATGAAGGAATCCGAAGAGAGTATCCTTCACACTTATAATCGTTTTCCTGTTGTTTTTGAAAAGGGACAGGGATGTTATTTATATGATTCCGAAGGAAAGGAATATCTGGATTTTGCAGCAGGTATTGCTGTAAATTCTCTGGGATATCATTATCCGGGATATGATGAAGCATTAAAAGATCAGATTGATAAGCTGATGCATATTTCCAACTTATATTACAATGAGCCGATCATTGAAGCAGGTGCGAAGTTGGTAAAGGCAAGTAAAATGAGCAAGACATTCTTTACTAACAGTGGTACAGAAGCAATCGAAGGTGCTTTAAAAGCAGCTAAGAAATATGCATATGTACGTGACGGACATGCAGATCATGAGATCATTGCCATGAACCATTCCTTCCATGGAAGAAGTATCGGAGCACTTTCCGTAACAGGAACTGCTCATTACAGAGAGCCCTTTGAGCCTCTGATGGGTGGTGTGAAGTTTGCGGATTTTAATGACCTTGAGAGCGTAAAGGCTCAGATCACAGATAAGACCTGCGCAATTATCACTGAGGTTGTTCAGGGTGAGGGTGGTATTTATCCGGCGAAGAAAGAATTTCTGGAAGGTCTGCGCCAGATTTGTGACGAGAAAGATATTATGCTGATTTTCGATGAGATTCAGTGCGGTATGGGAAGAACCGGACATTATTTTGCATGGCAGGCATACGGTGTACAGCCGGATATTATGACAAGTGCGAAAGCTCTTGGATGTGGTGTGCCGGTAGGTGCGTTTGTATTGAATGAGAAAGCTGCCAAAGCTTCTCTGGAGCCAGGTGATCATGGTACAACTTATGGTGGAAACCCGTTTGTATGTGCTGCAGTCAGCAAAGTATTTGACATTTATAAGAATGATAAGATCATTGAACATGTACAGGAAATGACTCCATATCTGGAACAGAAACTGGATGAAATTGTTGCAAAACATGAATGCGCTGCAACAAGACGAGGCATGGGCTTCATGCAGGGAATCGTAATCCAGGGCCGCCCGGTTGGTGAAGTTGTAAAGGCTGCTCTTGCAAAAGGACTGTTGGTGATCTCTGCAGGCAGTGATGTACTCAGAATCGTACCTCCGCTTGTGATCACAAAAGAACACATTGACAAGATGGCTGCTATTCTGGATGAGTGTATGGAATAATTTTAGATACTTCAAGAGATATTTGAATATTTTTGCAAAATGCTCCGGATATAATCAGTAACTGATTATATCCGGAGCATTATTTTTGCAGAGAAAATACCATCTTTATAGGTAAAGTCACAGGCACCGCCGTTTTTGTCGGTAATGTGGCGGACAGATTCGATTCCTATGCCGTTTCCAGAGCGTTTGGAGGATTGGAAAATATTGTTTTTTTGCTGTATTTTGCCATCGAAGGTATTCTCCACATGGATCAGAAGGAGATGATTATGGTGGGGATAAACTTCCACATTAATCTTTCTGCGGGCGGGTACTGTTTTCACACTTGCCTGGATGGCATTTTCCAGCAGATTGGAGAACACAAGGCACAGATTGATCTCATCTATGGAAAGATCAGCAGGCAGGGAAACCACTGCATGAAAAGGAATGTTTTCTCTTTCTGCAATGGTGGAATAATATCCGAAAACACTGTCAACAGCCTGATTTTCACAGAAATGCAGGTTATAGTCAGAGATTTTGCCGGTTGCAGCAGAGAGATATTCTTTAATTTTTTCTATGTCACCCTGTTCTGCCAGAGTGGACAGACGGACAAAATGATGGCGGATATCGTGACGTGCCTGCCTTGCTTCTTCAATGGCCATGCAGAGATTCTCGTATCTTTCCTGTTGAAGGGAAAGAAAATGGTTCTCCTGCTGAAGTCTGGCATTTCTGTTCAGGCTGACTGCCATCATAAGAAACATGGCATAAAACAGGAGCAGGATTATGAGCAGTACAAGACTGAAAACAATATAGCACTGCAGGACCCGTCCGGTATATAAAGTATTGCGGTATTTAGGAATCATAAAAAGATTCACTCCGATGAAGATTACCGGAAGAATCCAGAATACGTACCAGGTCTGGGCAAAGTTCTCGTCTGTGATCATTGTCTGTACACAGTGGCGGGCAGGATACCAGGCTGCCAGAACAAAAAGCAGGCAGATCACGTTATAGAAAATCCCGGCACCGGTGTGAAACCACAGTTCATTTTCTGTAATATGCAGGTCTGCGGTCATAAGTGCATTAACTGCCCGGGACAAACTTTTGACACATGTAAAAACTGCGAAGACTGCAAGAAAAATACTGACAGATTTCCAGACAGAGATTTTCAGCGTTTTGTGATAAATGAGCATAATCACAGGCAGCAGAGGAAACAGGAACCATCTGGTGGGAATTTGCAGGGCACAGCAAACTGCCCCTCCCAAAATACAGATTCCCAGAAGAAGGGGAAGAAGCCATGCTGTCAGCTTAAGCGGTGTCTGCCTCAGATAGTTCTTTACAGGCAGATATGCCAGCAGTATACCGGGAATGATTACGGAAAGTTCAAGTACAGGGCGAAGTATGTCAGTCATTTCAGGACCTCCTTTGGAACAGAAATTCCATAAATGTCTGTCTGGCGTTTTTCAGCAGCTTCCGGCTGACAGGGACATTGCTTCCGTTATCAAGGCGAAAGCCTGATCCGTCAAAATCAACTGCATGCTCCAGATTGATCACAACGCCCCGGTTACACCGATAGAAACGTGAGTCCATTTTCAGGGAGGTTATGAAGGAATCAAAGGACTGGCGGGTGATCAGTTCCCTTTCACCGGCAGTGTGGATGTGGATCATATGGGAAAAATGCTCTGCGTAGATTATTTTCCGAAAGGGGATTTGAATATTACTGCCGTTTACCTTTACATCTATGTATTTCCCGGAATCCGGGATGCGGGAAAGGATTTCGTCTGTCAGTGCGGAAATATCATTTTCACTGTAGGGCTTTACAAGATAGTGCAGAGCCCGGACCTGGAATCCCTCTAATGCATGGTCAGTGGAAGTTGTTGTAAAGATCAGCAGACAGTCAGTGTCTGATCTGCGAAGTTCTTTTGCTGTATCAATCCCGTTAGAACCATTCATATAAATATCCAGAAACACTACCGTGAAAGGACATTCCTTCGCTGCAGTGAGGAAAGTTTCTCCATTTTCATATTCAAATATATCTACGTGGACATTGCGCCTGGAAAACTGAGAGTCCAGTCTGTTGCGAAGCAGTGTCCGTTCCTCTGAAATATCATCAACAATTGCAATTCGCATAGTAAATCTTCCTTTTTATTTTGTATCGGTAATGGTACGTTCTGGAAACAGTATATCACAAAAACAGGTGGCTGATTTACAATTCGTGCTATTTTTATTCCTTTCGTGACAGAATCATTGAAATAAATTTCTGCTTTCTTATAATGTGCTTAACAGGTACAGGAAAGAGTTTAACAGAAAAAAGGAGGGGTTTGGTGTACTGTATTGCTGTGTTGGCTGTCAATGAAAAAGAAGGACAGGATTATGCAAAATATATTATTGATTACTGTACTGAGAGAAGTATCTTTCCATTGGTTGAACTCTATCAGAACCAGGAAAGCTTTTTTGAACAGATACAGAAAACTGTGCCGGCTGTAGTGCTTCTTGCACTGCCCGGAGTGTCCGGACTGAATGCAGCAGAACATCTCCGCTCCTTATATCCGGGATGTGGTGTCATTTGGTGCAGTGACCTTGATTTTTCGCTTCATGCTTTCAGATTGCGGGTTGAGTATTTTTTTATGGAACCTGTGGACGAGCAGAAGATAAGAGAAGGTTTTTCTGTCTGGCTGAAACACAGTAAGGCAATGTAACAGGAATATTATTATGATTCAGGAGGAAATAATATGAAGAAAAGAGTTTTAATTCTTGCGATGGCAGCGTTTATGGTAACAGCTTCATCTGATTATACAATTAGTATTGTTCATGCGGAAGAGGCATCAGAACTTCCAGTCAAGGCACTTACACCGAAGGCTATGGATGTGAATCCTTA
The DNA here is from genome assembly GCF_015668165.1 of Blautia sp. 1001283B150304_161114_C9. Lineage (NCBI taxonomy): Bacteria > Bacillati > Bacillota > Clostridia > Lachnospirales > Lachnospiraceae > Blautia > Blautia sp. 1001283B150304_161114_C9. The sequence goes on from NZ_JADPGO010000008.1 coordinate 85,923, forward strand.
TATGGCAGCAAGTGATTCCAATATTCATCATGACTGCTATAATACAGATTCAACAGATGAGGTATTGCCTGTTGATATTTATTCTGAGATCAATGTTTCTTATGAAAAAGTTAATCCCAATGCTTCCCCGGCAGTCTTTTTTGATTCCTATGGACATTCTGTGGTTCCGCTTCTGGGTGGCCTGGCAATCCGTGATATTAATGCAGATGAGACACAGACCTTGGGCTATTTTTCACCAAAACAGCATGACAATGGAAGCTATCTGATACAGAGTTCATATTCTTTTGTAGATGAGAGCAATCGCATTGTGTGTCCGACGAACGATAATCGGGTACTTATGCTTAAGGCTACAGATGAGGAGGGAAATGTACTTCCGGAATTTGAGAAAGTGCTGGATATTGATATTAAAGCCGCAGCAGAGGCTGCACTTGGAAAAACACTGGATCAGAATCTGTTATCTGTAGTTTTTGATTATGAGGGAAATCTCTGGTTTGCAACAGGAGGCTTCCGCATTTATCCTGACAGAAAACAGCAGGGAACCTTTGGCTATGTTTCACGTGCAGCTATCGATAAGATCTTGAATGGAGAAGATGTGGATCTGTCAGATTCAGTGTTTGTATATGAACTGGAACCGGGAGAGGGTGCAGAGAATGGTATTGCGGCATCTAAGGAGGGTGCGGTCATTCTGACAAATCTGAAGTGTTATCTGCTCCAGGCGGATAATGGTGTGAAAAAAGTCTGGGAAACTTCCTATAAAAGTGTGGGTGCCAAGGAAAGCAAAGAAGGCGATGAGACGACAGGTGGCGGTCTTGCATGGGGAGGTGGATGTTCCCCGTCTCTGACCAAAGATCTGGTTATGTTTACAGATAATCAGGATCCGGTAAATCTTATTGCGGTGGATATGAAAACAGGAGAACAGGTTGCGAGTATGCCTGTTATAGATGAGCTTCCGGAAGGTACACAGGTGTCTGTGGAAAATTCTGCAATTGTATATGATGATGGAGAGGGAACAGTAAGCACGATCGTATGTAACTGGTTTGGTGCAGGAAGTGCGAAGCTTGGAGAAGCAGACAATGATTCCTCAATACAAAGCTATGAGAATATTTATGATGTGGGCTGGCTGAGACAGGGCAATAAAATGATCGCGCCGGGTGTGGAACGAGTAGATACGATTAAGACTGAGGATGGATATGAAATGAAGAGTATCTGGTGCAGAAGTGATCTGTCAGATACTTCCATGATGAAATTATCTACAGCAACCGGATATATCTACGGATATGTACAGAATCTGGAAACTGGTATGTGGCAGTATATCATGCTTGATTTTGAGACAGGCGAGACTGTATTTACCATGGATATTTCTGACAAACCGGGATACAATAACATGGCTATCGGTATGTATGCCGGAAACAGCGGAAATTCACTTTATTGTCCGACCGGTTATCTGGAACTTCTGAGACTTCAGGACAGGTTTGTATATCTGCCGGAAATGCCTTACCGCAAGGTGGATCTGGATCAGGCAATGCGCAATGTGTTAAGCCAGGAGAAATTTGAAGCAGACGGCGGCCAGGGAGATGTGGAAGGATGGCTGAACACGATCACAATTGAGAATGTACATCCGAATACGACTGTTGCAATACGTATGAAAGGAATCTCAGGGGAAACAGGTTCTATGAAGCTGTATGCATATGGCGCAGATGGTACCTTGAAAGAAGTTCCGGCAGAGAAATGGCATATCCAGACAGAAGATGGTGAAACACCGGATACATTATCCGAAGACGTACTGTATGAGGTACACATGACTGTGGAAGATGGTGGTGACTTTGATCTCAGTGAAACGGAAAAAGAGATTAAGATATCCGCTGTTCTGGGAATCTGAAGGAGATTCGATACAATAATATAACCTGATTTTCCGTTTTTGGGAGCTGTTTCGGCAGCTCTCAAATTTTTTAAAAAAAATTTGATTTTCAGGTGAGAGTTTTTCGGTTTTTTTGTACCTATATAAGTGAAAGACTTTTTTAGACTGTTTTTTGGGAAGGAGGTTGGAAGGCATGTACGATACCAAAACCCGTATCGAATTGGTAAAAAAGCGAATGCATGAATACCACCGCCGCCAGGAGCGGCGCGCAGTCTGCCGGCTGTCTGTTCTGTGTACCCTGTTATTCCTGTCTCTTGTGGGAGCAACGGGGATAATGCAAAGCCAGCCAATAAACGTTACGGGAATGTACGGCACAATTCTGCTGCATGAGGACGCAGGCGGCTATGTGTTGGTGGCTGTCATTTCCTTTAATGTGGCAGTCGTGATTACCGCATTATGTATCAAATTCAGAAAAAGAGGACAAAAGAGTCAAGACGCAGAAGATCATGTATAAAGAAAGGAAAGGTGGAAAGCATGAGGAAAAAGTTATTAGCCGGGATTCTGGCACTTGCACTGTGTTCTACAAATATGCCCCCCCAGACCATATTTGCGGAAGAATTTACTTCCGGAAATCAGGATGTAGTGTCTGAGGAAGAAACTCCGGAGATTTTTACCAATGAGGAGCTGGAAGCGGCAGGAGAGACAGATGAGGAACTGTCTGTATTCAGTTCAGACGAGGTTCCTGAATTTAATGATGCCCCCGATGAGGCAATGGCTGCTGCGGAAAATGAAGGAATTGATTTAGCTAATGTTTCGGGCGGAATTTATACTATAAGTTCGGCAGGAGATCACAAATTCATATGTAGCCAGGAAACAGGAAATAGAATTGTGGTTGATGGAGAGGGAATTTCACCGGAAGACAGCATCAACATTTATCTTAATAAAGTAAATATCAATACATCTACTGGTCCGGCACTGCAAATAAATGTTAATGTTAAAGCTACAGTCACTATCTATTTAACAGGCACAAATAATCTTATAGCAAAGAATACATGGTATGCCGGTTTACATAAAGCTAACAAAGCTTCGCTTATAATAACAACCAAGGTTTTAGACACTACTGCAGGAATCTTAAATGCTCATGGTAGTAGCGATGGGAATGGCGCCGGAATTGGTGGCAGTAATATTACTATTAATAGTTGTTCTGTAATTGCTAGTTCTAAGTATGGTGCTGGAATTGGTGGCAACAATCAAGGCGCTGGCAGTAAAATTACCATTAATAGTGCTTCTGTAACTGCTCGTTCTACGGATGGTGCCGGAATTGGTGGCGGCCTTTACGGCGATGGCAGTGATATTATCATTAATAATAGTTCTGTAACTGCTAGTTCTACGAATGGTGCCGGAATTGGTGGCGGCGAAGGAAATTCTTGCGAAAATATTACCATTAATAGTAGTTCTGTAACTGCTAGTTCTAAGTATGGTGCCGGAATTGGTGGCGGCAAGGGATATGGAGGTTCTTGCAAAAATATTACCATTAATGGCGGCTCGGTAAAAGCCTCTTCTGTATCCGGTTCCCCAACAAACGAAGGGAAAGAGGTTTACTGTTGTACTATTGAAAATCCCGAAAATGCGAACGTAACAATCAAACCTGGAACAGGTAATTGGAAGCCTGTAAACCATTCCTCTCTCGACCCTGATGACACTAATCTGTATGTTTGGCTACCCAAGCTCGAAGGCAATTCTACAAACAGCTATTTGATTATACTTGACCCAAAAAACGGTTCAGAATCTCGAATACGGAATTATTCATTCGACACCGTTACCAACACATTTAAAGCTGCTCAAGTTGTTAATGATTTTATATTTAAGTCCCCTGTAAAGCCTACTATTTACGATGGTCAGCCTAAAGAAGCCTCATTAGAGTTTAAATTTAAACCTACACATGAAAATAACAGAAAAATCTCATTGGTATATTATAAAGGTAACTACAATGATATCAATGAGAACACTCAACCGCTCCAAGGTGTTCCTGTAAATGCAGGCACATATACCGTAAAGGCTGAGATAGAGGCAAGTAAATCCTATTTTGCACATAAAGGATTACTAAGTCCAAAATGGACATTTACTATTGAAAAAGCCCCTGTAGCACCAGGAGCAGATTTTAATAAAACTTCTATATCCGTTCTATGGTCCTGTAAAAAGATCAGCGACATTGCCAACCCTTTTTCGGCTGACTGGAACTGGGATAACGTTAATCCTGATCAGGAATTACAAGTTGGAAAACCCATTACAGCTACCGCAATTTACAATGGCGACGATAAGGGGAATTACGAAAAAGAATCTATTACTTACACAATCACCAGAAGTCAATGCACGCACGAACACACCGCCGGACGTTATTACTCCTCTCCATCCTGTACTTCCAGCGGATATAGCGGAGATACCTACTGCACAGACTGTAATGAAACACTTTCCTATGGTTATACCATTTCCGCATACGGCCATGACTATGACAACGGCGTTATCACTACAGAACCAACTACAGAAATTGACGGAATCATAACTTACACCTGTAAACGCTGCAAACATCAGGATACAAAAAATCTCGGAAAGCTTGGTGACGGGGAACCTTACATTGAGGGAAGTTTCCAGAAGAAAGGCTGGGATACTGTTAATGATCTGATCAAGACATCCAAAGAAAAAGATACCATCTCCATTATCATGAATGGTGCCAGGACACTTCCTGCTTCCGTTTTATCCGGGATAAAAGGCAAAGATATTTCCCTGAACCTTGATATGGAGAATGGTTTCATCTGGAAGATCAACGGTACTTCCATTACAGCAGAAACACCTGCAGATACCGATCTTTCTGTTATAAACACAACAGAATATATCCCGGCAGCATTATACAGTCTGATCTCCACAAACCAGAATGATTTCGGTTTCCATCTTGGAAGAAATGGAATTTTTGATTTCCCGGCTGTGCTTTCTGTAAAAGCAGATGCCTCCTGTGCAGGACTTATGGCAAATCTGTTCTGGTATGATGTTGAGAATGGGGTTCTGCAGTGTATCCAGACTGTAACTGTAGGCGGTGCATTTGAGCGCAGTATTCCATATGCTGACTTTACCCTTTCCAAAGGACAGGATTATTTCATAGCATTTGGTACAGAATCTCTCAATGGCAGAGTTATTCACACAGACGGAAGTATCACAGATGAAAACGGTGCATACCTGCGACCTGCCGACACAAAGATTTCCAGCCACTCCATTGACAGAAACAAGCTTACTGTCAAACTTGCCAAAGGATGTGCCGGTGCTCAGGGTTATGACTTCGTGATCAGCAGGAAATCGGATATGCTCCAGACAGGTAAATTCAGCAAAACAGTTTCCTCAACCGGCAAGCCGCAGGCATCCTTCAGATATCTTTCAAAAGGTACCTGGTATGTGGCAGCCCGAAGCTGGGTTCTGGATGCACAGGGCAATAAGGTCTATGGTTCCTGGACAAAGGTTAAAAAGATCAAGATCACAGTTGTCACACCACAGCAGCCAAAGATCAGGGATATCGTTGTAAAAGGAAACACTGTGACTATTACTTACACAAAATGCAAAAATGCCACAGGTTATGAGATTCTGCTCGGAACCAAATACAAGACCTCCGCAGGAGAGAAGTATCCGGTTAAGAAATATGTGAAACGTACAGAAGGCAAAAATACCGTAACTGTAACCTTTACAAACGTAAAGAAAGGTACCTGGTATGTGACAGTGCGATCCTGGAATAAGACCTCCAAGAATAAATCCAGAGTTTACAGTCCATACTCCACAATGAAGAAATTTACTGTATGTTTTTTTCGTAACTGAATAGACTAATACTAAAGAAAACAAGAGGTACTGCTAAAAGGCGGTGCCTCTTTTCGGTACAGGAATGATTACCGGAGTAAGCAGAATGATCATATTATCCAGGAGGACAGATTTATGTGGGAATTTATAGTGGCATTGATTTCAGGGGCGCTGATGAGTATTCAGGGTGTTTTTAACACGGAGGTGACAAAGCAGACCAGTCTCTGGGTATCAACCGGCTGGGTGCAGCTGTCGGCTTTTGCAGTCTGTGTTCTTGCCTGGCTTTTCACAGGACGGGAAAGTGTGGCTGCGCTCTGGCAGGTGGACAATAAATATACACTCCTTGGTGGTGTGATCGGAGCGTTTATTACAATTACAGTAATCCAGAGCATGGGAGCTCTTGGACCTGCCAGGGCGGCAATGCTGATCGTCATTTCGCAGCTGGCAGTTGCTTATGTAATTGAATTATTTGGATTGTTTGGGGTAGATAAAGAACCTTTTGAATGGCGCAAAATCCTTGGATTGCTGATCGCGATTTCCGGAATTGTTATATTTAAGTGGCAAAAATAAGAGTTTACTATTGTAAAATCATTAAGATTTCGTTACAATAAGGGTGGCATTATGGACAGGGGGACTCTTACTCTGAGAAATAAGAGGAGGACCCTTATGATAAAAATAAAAAACAGATGTTGTTATACTGTGACGCTGATATTGTGTGGAACTTTGTTTCTTACAGGACTGACAGGTTGTAAGAGCAGAGAGGCACAGTTTCTGATTGAAGGACTGCAGGAAGCGAAAGCAGAGGTGGATGCGGAGTCATCGGAAGAGAAAACATCAGGACAGAAGTCGAAGAAAGATACAGATGAGAAGAACGCTGATACAGAAGACCGACAGAATGATGATGGCAGTTCTGCAGAGTCCCGGAAAAAACAGGCAGAATCAGATGGTTCAGATGCAGGTAATGGGACAGGAAGTGATTCTGGGAAACATACTTCAGATGTTGATATAGATAATGGGTCAGAAGCAGTTTCTGATAAGGAAATGCAGCAGGCGATGATCTATGTTGATGTCTGCGGAGCAGTTGCGAATCCGGGAGTTTTTCAGCTGGCAGCCGGGAGCCGGGTGTTTCAGGCGATTGAGGCGGCGGGAGGATATCTTCCCGAGGCAGCTCTAACCTGTGTAAACCGTGCAGGAGTTCTGACAGACGGACAGCAGCTTTATATTCTCACACAGGAAGAGATGGAGCGGCAGGGACTGGATCCTGCAGAGATGGCCAAAGCATCAGATGGACAGATGAATGGAAGTGCCGGGACAGGACAGAACACAGGGATGGTCGCTCAGGTTCAGCAGGATAACAGGATCAACATAAATACAGCAGATGAAGCTCAGCTTACTACGCTGACGGGGATCGGTGCAACACGTGCGCAGGCGATCATTGCCTACAGAGAAGAGAACGGGCCATTTGCTGCGATAGAGGATATTATGAATGTACAGGGTATCAAAGAAGGTACTTTTGCAAAGATAAAAGATGAGATAGTAGTAGGATAAGGAGAACCGAATGAGCAGGAAAGTTTTGGTAGTAGATGATGAGAAACTGATCGTAAAAGGAATCCGTTTTAGTCTGGAACAGGATGGTATGGAGGTAGACTGCGCTTATGATGGAGAAGAGGCAGTAGAGAAAGCAAAAGATAAAAAATATGATATTATCCTTCTGGATCTGATGCTGCCGAAGATGGACGGGCTGGAAGTATGCCAGCAGATCCGCGAATTTTCCAATGTGCCGATCGTGATGCTGACAGCTAAGGGCGAGGATATGGATAAGATCCTTGGTCTTGAATATGGTGCGGATGATTATATCACCAAACCGTTCAATATCCTGGAAGTTAAGGCACGTATCAAAGCGATCATGCGCCGTGCGGGAAGCGACCACGAGGAGAAAGAAAAGGCAAAGAGCATTCAGGTGGGCGATCTTCGTATGGACTGTGAAGGCAGACGTGTATTTATTGCAGGTAGAGAGATTAATCTGACAGCAAAGGAATTTGATGTACTGGAGCTTCTGGTATTTAATCCGAATAAGGTTTACAGTCGTGAGAACCTGCTGAACATTGTATGGGGATATGAGTATCCGGGTGATGTGCGTACTGTGGATGTACATATCCGCCGTCTCCGTGAGAAGATTGAAACCAATCCAAGTGAACCGAAGTATGTACACACCAAATGGGGCGTTGGATATTATTTCCAGGCACAATAAAAAGAACGCATGAAACAGACAGACTGCATTTTATGAAACAAAGATCATAAAATGTGGTCTGTTTTTTGTTAGGACTGATTGTGATGCACATCTTGCAGAAAGCCTTTTTCAGACACGCTCTAGAGAAAGAGTGGCAGTTTAGTTTGATTCAGTTTAGTTTGGTTTACATCTGAGATGGTTTAGTATTGAACAAAGCTGATAAAAATTAGACAAACAAAACAAACATCTATAGAGGAAAATGATAAAAAATTAGAAAATTTCTATAAATGCGCTTGTGAAAATGACGAAAAAGGCATATAATTAACGTTACAATATGTAAAGAGTGCAATAAAAAGAGAAAAAACAGGTATAAGGAGGGTGCGAAATGCTAGATCAGTCATTTTATCAGAAAGCGGATGAGATCATTGCTTTCTATGGTAAAAAGCCGGCATCACTGATTCCGATCATGCAGGATATTCAGGGGGTGTACAGATATCTCCCGGAAGAATTGCTTACATATGTTGCGGAGCAGATCGGTGTGACAGAAGCGAAAGCGTTCAGTGTTGCCACATTTTATGAGAATTTCTCATTTGATGCGAAAGGTAAATATGTGATCAAGGTCTGTGACGGAACAGCCTGTCATGTAAGAAAATCAATACCGGTTCTGGAGGAACTTTATAAGAAACTGGGGCTGTCAAAGACAAAGAAGACGACAGACGATATGATGTTTACTGTGGAAACAGTTTCCTGTCTTGGTGCCTGCGGACTTGCACCGACTATGATGGTCAATGAAGAGGTATATCCGAGAATGACTCCGGAGAAGGCAGATGAGCTGATTGATAAACTGAGAGGGGGCGAACAGGGATGATCCAGAATAAGGAAGTATTGGAGCAGATCAGAGAAGAAGCTGTGAAAGAACTTAATTCTTATGACTGTCGTATTCTTGTCTGTTCAGGTACCGGATGTGTGGCAACCGGTTCTCAGAAAATCTATGAGAAATTCATGGAGATTGCCAAAGATGCTCCGGGAGTTACCATTGAGTTTGGACCTCATGACAAAGATGCACATGTAGGTGTAAAGAAAACAGGATGTCAGGGTGTCTGTGAGCTTGGACCACTTGTTCGTATCCAGAAAGGCGACGATGTGATCCAGTATACGAAGGTTCAGATCGAAGACTGCCAGGAGATTTTTGAGAAGAGTGTTCAGGGTAATGAGACTATCGAGAGACTGCTTTATCAGAAAGGCGGTAAAGTAAGCCGCGGACCGGAAGATATTCCGTTTATCGCGAAACAGACCCGTATTGTTTTGAAGAACTGTGGTAAGTTTGATGCAGAATCTCTGAATGAGTACATAGCAAGCGGCGGTTTCCAGGCTCTGGAGAAAGCAATGTTTGAGATGGATCCGGATCTGGTTATTGATCAGGTTGATAAATCCGGTATCCGCGGACGTGGTGGCGGCGGCTTCCCGGCAGGTAAGAAATGGATTCAGGTAGCACGCCAGGCTGATCCTGTTCATTATGTGGTTTGTAACGGTGATGAGGGTGACCCGGGAGCATTTATGGATGGCTCCGTAATGGAAGGTGATCCGTATCGTCTGATCGAAGGTATGATGCTTGCAGCTTACGCAGTAAGAGCACAGCATGGATATATTTATGTACGTGCAGAATATCCGCAGTCTGTAGCACGTCTGAAACATGCAATTGCAGTTCTGGAGGAGAACGGACTTCTGGGAGACAATATTCTTGGAACAGGATTCTCTTTCCATATGCATATCAACCGTGGTGCAGGAGCTTTTGTATGTGGTGAAGGTTCTGCCCTGACTGCATCTATCGAAGGAAGCAGAGGCATGCCTCGTGTAAAACCGCCCCGTACAGTTGAACAGGGATTATGGGCAAAGCCTACTGTTCTGAATAACGTAGAAACTTATGCAAATATTCCGGAGATCATTCTCAAAGGAGCTGACTGGTACAGAAGTATCGGTACAGAGGGTTCACCTGGAACAAAGACTTTCTCATTGACCGGTTCTATCGAAAATACAGGTCTGATCGAAGTTCCGATGGGAACAACTTTAAGAGAGATTATTTTCGATATCGGTGGAGGTCTGAAATCCGGCGCTGCATTCAAGGCTGTTCAGATTGGTGGTCCGTCCGGCGGATGTCTGACAGAAGAACATCTGGATGTACCGCTTGACTTTGACTCTGTCAAGAAATACGGAGCGATCGTTGGTTCCGGTGGTCTGGTAGTTATGGACGAACATACCTGTATGGTAGAGGTTGCACGATTCTTCATGGGCTTTACTCAGAGAGAATCCTGCGGTAAATGCGGACCTTGCCGTATCGGTACGAAACGTATGCTTGAGATTCTTGAGAAGATCGTAGATGGTAAAGGTGAGATGGAAGATCTGGAGAAACTGGAACATCTTGGAAACTTTATCAAGGACCGTTCACTCTGCGGACTTGGAAAGAGTGCACCGCTTCCTGTACTTTCCACATTAAGAAACTTCAGAGATGAATATGTAGAGCATATCGTTGATAAAAAGTGCGCGGCTCATGTATGTAAGGCAATGCGTTCTTATGTGATTGATCCTGAGAAATGTAAAGGATGTACCAAGTGTGCAAGAAACTGTCCGGTTGGTGCGATCACAGGCAATAAGAAAGAGCCTCACAGCATTGATACCTCCAAGTGTATTAAGTGCGGAACATGTCTGGAAAATTGTGTATTCGGCGCAATTTCTGTGAATTAAGGAGGGTGAAAAGATGATTCATTTGACAATAGATGGAATTCCTGTAGAAGTGGAAAAGGGTACGACCATTCTGCAGGCTGCCAGACAGATCGGAGTGGAGATTCCTACACTCTGCTATCTGGAAGATGTATTGCCGGATGGTTCCTGTCGTTTGTGCGTGGTAGAAGTAACAAACAACGGAAGAACCAAATTTGATACGGCATGTACACTTCGCTGCTCAGAAGGTGATGAAGTACAGACAATGTCAGAGAAGGTAGTTGCATATCGTAAAGATACACTGGATCTCCTTCTTTCTGACCACCGTGTACACTGCTTCTCCTGCGAGGCAAACGGCGACTGTAAATTACAGGATTACTGTTTTGAATATGGTGTGACTGAGACAAGCTATCCTGGTGAAATGAAGGATATGCCCATCGATGATACCAATAAATTCTTTACCTATGATCCAAGCCTGTGTATTCTCTGCCATCGCTGCGTGAATACATGTAAGGAAATCGTGGGAAGAGGTGCGATCGACACTATGGACCGTGGTTTCCAGTCAGTGATCGGTGCACATTACAAACATAAATGGAACGAAGGTATCTGTGAATCCTGTGGTAACTGTGTGCAGGCCTGTCCGACAGGTGCACTGACCATGAAGCGCAGAAAGAAATACCGTCCGTACCAGATTGACAAGAAGGTTCTGACTACCTGTCCTCACTGTGCAACAGGCTGCCAGTATTATCTCCTTGTAAAAGACGGAAAGATTGTAGATACAGAAGCTGTAAACGGACCGTCCAACAAAGGACTGCTCTGTGTTAAGGGACGCAGCGGATGTTTCGATTTCGTACAGTCACCGGAGCGTATTAAATATCCGCTGATCAAGAATAAAGAGACAGGTGAATTCGAACGTGCAACATGGGATGAGGCACTGGATCTTGTTGCTTCCAAATTTATGGAGATCAAGAAACAGTATGGCTCTGATTCCCTTGCTGGTTTTGCGTGCTCCAGATCACCCAATGAAGATATTTACATGGTACAGAAGATGGTTCGCTGCTGCTTCGGCACAAACAATACAGACAACTGTGCACGTGTATGTCATTCCGCATCTGTATCAGGTCTTGCAATGACTCTTGGCTCAGGTGCCATGACAAACCCTATCGAAGATATCACAAAGAATGCAGATCTGATCATGCTGGTTGGTTCCAATCCTGAGGAAGCACATCCTGTAGTCGGCATGCAGATCCGTCAGGCCATCAAGAGAGGCTGCAAGCTGATCGTAGTTGACCCTCGTGATATCGGTCTGGCTAAGAAAGCAGATATCCATCTGAAACTGAAACCAGGTACAAATGTTGCTTTTGCAAACGGTATCATGAATGTGATCCTTTCTGAAGGTCTTCAGGATGACAAGTTCATCGCAGAGCGTACAGAAGGTTTCGAAGAATTAAAGGAAATCGTAAAAGATTACACACCTGAGAAGGTAGCTGAGATCTGCCACATTGACGCAGACGATCTGAGAAAAGCAGCAATCATGTATGCAAAAGCAGACCGCGCTCCGATCATCTACTGCCTTGGTGTAACCGAACATTCCACAGGTACAGAGGGCGTTATGTCCATGTCCAATATGGCAATGATGGTTGGCAAGCTTGGACGTGAAGGCTGTGGTGTTAACCCGCTTCGTGGACAGAATAACGTACAGGGTGCCTGCGATATGGGTGCTCAGCCGAATGTATATCCCGGATATCAGAAGGTTACTGATCCTGCAGTTCGTGAGAAATTCGAGAAAGCATGGGGTGTAAAACTTGATCCGAATATCGGAACTCATGCAACTGATGTATTCCCGAAGGCAATCACAGGCGAGATCAAGGGTCTGTATATTTATGGTGAGGACCCGGTAGTTACTGATCCGGATACCACACACATTATCAAAGCATTAAAGAGTCTTGATTTCTTTGTACTTCAGGAACTTTTCATGACAGAGACAGCTCAGTATGCAGATGTTATTCTTCCTGGCGTAAGCTATGCAGAGAAGGAGGGTACATTTACCAATACAGAGCGCCGCGTACAGAGAGTCCGCAAGGCTGTCACAGTGCCTGGCGAGATGAGACTGGATACAGATATTATTATTGATCTGATGAACCGTATGGGATATCCGCAGCCACATCTGACATCTGCTCAGATCATGGATGAGATCGCATCTCTGACACCGAGCTTCGCAGGTATCAGCCATGAACGTCTTGACAGTGAAGAAGTTCACGGACAGGGGCTTCAGTGGCCATGTACCTCCAAGAATCATCCGGGAACACCGATCATGCATGTTGGTAAATTCTCCCGTGGTCTTGGATGGTTCTACCCTGCAAAATATGTACCGTCAGCAGAGCTTCCGGATGAGGAATATCCGATCATCCTGATGACAGGACGTATCCTGTATCATTACACAACAAGAGCCATGACAGGAAAGACACCTGAGCTTATGGAGATCGAAGGTAAGTCATTTATCGAAATGAACATCGTAGATGCCGATAAGCTGGGTATCAAAAACGGTGATAAAGTCAGAGTTTCTTCCAGACGAGGATCCATTGAATCTACCGCTCGTGTAGGTACAAAGACCTCACCGGGTGAGAGCTGGATGCCATTCCACTTCCCGGATGGAAATGCAAACTGGCTGACCAACGCCGCACTTGACAAATACGCAAGAATTCCTGAATATAAGGTATGCGCAATTAAGATTGAGAAAGCATAAAACAATATCGGAGACAAAGTTCCGGATCTGATATCGTAAATATTATATGGGGCTGTCGCACATGGATCTGCTGTCCTTGCGGCAGCTCCATATTCCTTTATGGAAAGGCAAAAATAATCATTCGGCAGTACATCATTCTGTGAAAGTACGGAACGGTTACAGATAATTTTTTGTGAAAAATATAGTGTTACATAATAAGGAGTACGAGGCATGCAGAGATTTCAGTCAATCCTTCAGTTTAAAAAAGTCAGTTGTAAAAATTGTTACAAATGTGTCCGGAACTGCCCGGTCAAGGCGATACGTGTTCATGATCATCAGGCCAGGATCATAGAAAGTCAGTGTATTTACTGTGAGAAGTGTATCCTTGTCTGCCCGCAGGATGCCAAGGAAGAGCAGAATATGATTCCTGCAATCTGCAATGCAATGGAGAATAAGACGCAGGTTATAGCCTCTCTTCATCCGGCATATCTGGCACGTTTTGGGGTAACCGGTATCAACGGAATAAGGGAAGCGATGAAGAAGTTGGGATTTGCAGATGCAGCAGATGCAGCAGAAGGTGCAAGCCTGATGACCTCGCAGTACAGAGCACTTTTTGCGGAACAGAAAGAGCCGGGAATAATGATCTCTTCTGCCTGCCCTGTAATCGTACAGCTTGTCAAGAAACACTATCCGCATCTTCTGGGAAATCTGGTACAGTCTGCCTCTATGATGCAGTTTCATGCCAGTTATCTGAAAAAAAAATATCCGAAGGCAGAGATTGTCTATGTAAGTCCCTGTATTTCAGCTATGTCAGAGTTGAGAGACTCAGGAAATGAAGTGGATTATGTGATCACATTGGAAGAGCTGGTGCAATGGATGAAAAAAGAAGGGATTTCCATAACTGAGAAAGAACCTGAGCAGATTGCCTACCGTTCCAGAGAAATTGCCATTGCGGATGGTTTAACAGACCTGCTTGGGGCTGTAAGGGGAATCCGCAGGCTTTCTGTAAGTGGGATGGAGCAGTGCAGGGAGGTTCTGGAAGAACTTCATCCGGAGGATTTCGAAAATTGCTTTCTTGAGATGTATGCATGCAGTGGCGGCTGTGTGGCAGGTCCTTCTTTCCAGATGAAGAGGGGACATTATCTGGCAGACGTTCTGGCAGTGAAGAATGCAGCCTTTGGAAAAGATTTTCACAGAGAACAGGGAGACTATGAACTTCCGGGATTTGAACTGAGAAAGAATTTCGGCTACTGTCCGGCACAGGAGCAGGATGAGGTCTCAGAAGAAGAAATCAGGGATGCTCTGGCGGAAATGGGAAAATTTTCTCCAAAAGATGAATTAAACTGCGGTGCCTGCGGGTACAACACATGCAGGGAAAAGGCAATTGCCATTATCCAGAATAAGGCTGAGGTTGCCATGTGTATTCCATATATGCGGGCAAAACAGGAAAGTTACTCCAATAAAGTCTTTAATGCCATGCCCGGACTTCTGGTAACTGTGGATTATAATCTGAAGATCATTCAGATGAATGAGGCGGCGTCCAAATTGTTCAATATGCCGAAAAAGCGGCGCCTGATCGGGAAACCGGTATCGGAGATCATGGATGATTACAGTCTGGCGAGTATACTGGCTTTTGAACGGAATCTGATGCAGGATGAGATTTATCTGGAGGATCAGAAATGTTATCTGGATCGCGTAATGACGAATGATAAAGAAAATAAAATGATTCTCTGCATTATGAAGGATATTACAAAGGAGCGGAAGCATAAAGATCAGATTCATAATGCTCAGATTGAAGCTGCGCGTATGGCAGATAAGCTGGTAGAAGAACAGCTGAAGATCGTGCAGCAGATCGCCGGACTTCTTGGAGAAACTGCTGCAGACACCAAAGTGGCAGTAGAAAAACTGAAAAATACCATACTTCTGGAGAGTGAAGAAGAGAATGAAAAGAAATAAGCATCATGGACTGAATGTGGAATTTGACGGCTTATGCATGGATTTTGGTCATGTGAGCCTGAATAAAAAGAAAGAATTTCTCTGTGGGGACTGCTATAAGATTGAAGAAAATGATGAAGACCATGTTCTGGTGCTTTCTGACGGACTTGGGAGCGGAGTAAAGGCGAATATCCTTTCCACGCTGACTGCGACCATGCTCAGTACTATGATCATTAATCAGGTGGAACTGGATGAGGCAGTGCGTGCAGTGGCGAAAACGCTTCCTGTGTGCAGTGTGAGAAATCTGGCATATGCCACTTTTACAGTGCTGAATTTTCAGGGGAAACAGGTAAGTCTTTATCAGTTTGATAATCCGGATGCAATTCTGATCCGGGATGGCAAGCTCTTTGATTATCCGGTGGAGACAAGTATGATCGAAGAAAAGGAAATCCATAAAAGCTGTTTTGAACTGAAAGATGAGGATATGCTGATCGTTATGTCCGACGGTGTCACCAATGCGGGAATGGGAAAAACTACCAACGGCGGTTGGGGAAGAGATGATGTAATGGCTTTCTGCAGGGCAAAGTACCATAAAGGGATGAGCGCACAGGAGATGGCAGGCTATCTGGCAGAGGCCAGCCTGGATCTGAATCTGAATGAAACGGATGATGATATTACAGCCATTGTCCTGCGGATGCGGCATAAACAGGTGGTAAACCTTATGATCGGCCCGCCAAGTAAGGAGGAGCATGATGAGCGATATCTGAAGTCCTTTTTCGATTCAGAGGGATATCATGTAATCTGCGGCGGAACTACTGCACAGTGTGCTGCCAGATATCTGGATAAAGAGCTGATCTCTCTTAGTGAAACTGCCTGCGGAGACGTTCCTGCCTATTATAAGCTGGAAGGTACAGAGCTGGTGACAGAGGGATTTCTTACGATTGAGCATTTGCTTGAATATTGTGAAGAATGGATGGAGGACAGGCTGTCCTTTAACAGGCTGAAACGAAAAAAAGATGCGGCAGCATTGCTTGGTGTGATGCTGTTTGAGCAGGCAACGGATATTAATTTCTACTTCGGTGGTGCTATCAATAAGAGTAACGTGGAACTGGGAATCACAGAAAAAAGGAAAGAACAGGCAGCAGAAGAACTTGTGGAGCATCTGCAGAATGCAGGAAAGAATGTGAATATTGCATTCTGGGCGATCTGAGAAAGCAGGAAAAACAGCAGTACATGGTTTTATAAAGAGATATCAGGGTTACTGTTCACTGGTAATATCCCGCGAGGTGTTTTTTGTGAGCGAAGGTCACAGAAAACCCGAGACATACCGCGCGAATTTATGCGATTAGCATAAATTCTGTGCATCGCGAAGCGTGTTGCTGTGAACGGAGTGAACAGTAACACATCAGGAAGGATGAGGCAGAAAATGGCGAAGATATTATGTGTATGCATCAGTAAGGAACGCAAGACCTGCTCGCAGAACATTCATGAATGCGAAGCTGATCTGCAGGGACTTGTGGGAGATGTGCATTATGGAATGGGCGGAAGAAAGCAGGTCAGTCTTCTTCCTTATGAGAAGGTAAAAGAATATTTCGAACAGTCCGAAGAAGAATTCAGATATGGCCGGTTTGGAGAAAATCTCCTTGTGGAAGGGATTGACTGGAACAGTATTGCGGAGGGGAACAGATTTCGTTGTGGAGATGTACTTCTGGAAGCAGTCAGGATCGGTGCGGGCGGTCCTGCATCAGATGCCTATAAGGGAGAAAAGGTATGCACGCCCATGGAACCCTGGTTTGTATTCTGTCAGATTCTGGAGGCAGGGAGGCTGAGAGAAGGAGAAATCATTCTCCAACAGAGATGAAAAATATGTAATTCTTCAGCAGTGGGCTGAATATTATGATGTTATAGCAATTTCCAAAATACTGAAGACAATTTGGTTTATAAAAAATAAGGCTCTAATGGAGTATCTTAGTGATATTATTCTCTGAAATTGCTATAGAGTTCAAAAAGTAAAACTAATATATCCGTCAATTGACCCGGTGGTTATAAAGGCATTGAAAAGACTATAAAAATGTAATATACAAGAGGAGGAATTAGTGCGTGGAGGGAATCAGTGTAGAACAGGCAGTGGAACAGATTCTGCAGCATACGCCTGTAATAAACGAGACAGAAGAAACAGAACTGAATAAAGCAGGGGGAAGAATCCTGGCGCAGGATATGGTGGCAGGGTTTGACAATCCTCCTTTTGACCGCTCTCCGGTAGATGGCTATGCGTGTAAGGCAGAGGACCTTACAGGTGCCGCTAAAGAGCATCCGGTGAGGCTGAAAGTCGTGGAAGAGATTGATGCCGGACAGTATTCGGAAAGAGAAATCCAGCAGGGACAGGCAGTGCGCATTATGACAGGTGCTGCAATACCCAATGGCTGCAATTGCTGTATTTATCAGGAGGATACCGATTATGGCGAAGATTCGGTAGAAGTTTACAGCGAACAGAAGCGGTGGAGTAATTATTGCTTCGCAGGAGAGGATTTTAAAAAGGGAACTACACTTCTGAAAAAAGGAACACATATCGGATATGTGGAGGCAGCAATTCTGGCCGGGATAGGAGTGGCGAAAGTGCCGGTTTACCGTCAGCCGAGAATTGTGCTTCTGACTACAGGAGATGAGGTGGTAGAACCGGGAATTCCATTGCCGGAAGGAAAAATTTATAACAGCAATATGACAATGCTGTCTGCCAGACTGCGTGAACTGGGAATCGAATCTTTGCATATGGAAGCAGTCAAAGATGATCCGACGGTTATGTCTGAGAAATTAAAAGAAGCAGCAGAAGCGGCAGATATGATCATCACTACGGGAGGTGTATCTGTAGGCAAGAAGGATATCATGCATGAGTCCCTGAGACTGATGGGGGCAGAGCGGATTTTCTGGAGGGTAAAGATGAAACCGGGAATGCCTACATTGTTTTCTGCATATAAAAAGACTTCCGATATAACTGCAACAGATCATTGCGCTTCAGAAAGAGAGATTCCGATCATCAGTCTCTCCGGAAATCCTTTTGGTGTTGCAGTCAGCATAGAACTTTTGATCCGTCCTGCACTGGAAAAGATGATGCAGGATCCATCAATCGGTCTGAAAGAAGTAAATGGCATTATGGCTGATAATTTTGAAAAAGGAATCAAGGGCCGCCGCTTTATCCGGGCATATCTGGAAAATGGAAAATTTCATCTTCCCAATGGTCTTCACTCTAACGGAGTCCTCAGTTCCATGGCCGGCTGCAATTGCCTGATCGATACAAAAACCATGGAAAATCAGGAAAGCAGAAGCCTGAACGCAGGGGATAAAGTGAGCGCGATTTTGCTTTGAGAGGAGCAGCAAACAGGTGGAAAGAAAAAGAATATTTGCAATCAGCGGTGTAAAGAATTCAGGGAAAACAACTCTGATCTGCAGGCTTTTGGAGATTTTTAAAGACAAGGGCCTTAAAGTGGCAGTGCTGAAGCATGACGGGCATGATTTTGTGCCGGACGTACCGGGAACGGATACATACTGTCAGCTTCAGTCCGGAGCCTACGGCACAGCAGTTTTTTCAGCAGGCAAATATATGCTGGTAAAACAGCAGCCGCAGATTTCCGAAAAAGAGCTGGCAGAATTTTTTCCGGAGGCAGATCTGATCTTACTGGAAGGATTTAAATACAGTACTTATCCGAAAATTGAAATTATCCGTAAGGGAAATTCAGCAGAAAGTGTCTGCAATCCGAAGAAACTGATGGCGATCGCCACAAATCTGGATGCAGAGGAAAGAGAAGCACTGTCTGTACTGGAAAATGTTCCATTCTTTGAACTGGACAATGCAGAGTGTATTGCAGAATTTATTCTGTCGGATTATTTCCGGTAAAAAGTTTCATACGGTCTCTGCGTGCGGCGCAGATAAGGGTAAGGTGGTATTCTTTGGCCATGGCAACTGCCTCGGCAGAAGGGGATGCCTTGCTTGCCAGAACCGGAATCCCGGCGCGGATTGCCTTGATCGCCATATCTGTAGGGATACGTCCACTGGAATAAACCACGCATTTCTTCAGGTCAATATTATGGCGTAGGGCATAACCGATGGCCTTATCCAGAGCATTATGGCGTCCGATATCTTCGCACTGGAAGAGCAGTTCTCCGTCACAGGCAAGGAAACAGCTGTGAGTTGCCCAGGTCTGGCTGTGAAGCGGGGTACCATTGGCGAAACAGTCTGCAAGGTCAAAAATCCACTGTTTTTTCCATGGGACAGGTGTAACTGGCGTCATTGGCTGATCTGTGATAAAATAATCATTAAGAACACGATTTCCGGTGCAGCAGGTCGGAGTAGGAGCAACATAATCTTCATTTTCCTCATGAGACTGCCCGGATTTATTTTTACTCAGGATAACGCGGGCACGTTTGCCGAATTCACAGATGTAGATCTGGTCAACGTCATCAGCAGAAGAGATGATTCCTTCAGTAAAAAGACGCCCCAGAACCAGTTCAGCCAGATGTTGTGGGATACAGACCAGTTTCATGGTCAGACGTTCATTTACATATACATCCATCATGTGTTCCACAAGAATGGGTTCTGTTTCCTCATGAGTTTCCCCGTCACGACCCAGAAACTCATAGGTAACATTCTCGAGCAGATTCAGGTCGTGGTATTGTTCGTTGATTTTCATAGGACAGTTCCTTTCGTCCGGTAAGGATTTTAATAATCTTGATACATTAAGTATAGACTGCGGAGTATGGAGTGTCAAACGATTATGAGAGAAAATATTGCCTGTGATTTTGACGGCGAATAACAGAAGAAAAGGTTACAAAGGTTGCGGTTCACCCGTATCCGGTAACAGGAAAATCAATTATTAGAAAGTAAAAGGCAGGTAGAGCCGATGATAGACAAATATGGAAGAGAAATAGATTATTTAAGGATTTCCCTGACAGACAGATGTAATCTGAGATGCATTTACTGTATGCCGGAAGAAGGCGTAAAATCCCTTTCTCATGCAGAAATCCTCACATACGATGAGATTCTCCGCATCTGCAGGTGCGCAGCAGATCTGGGAATCCGTAAGATTAAACTGACAGGCGGTGAGCCTCTTGTTCGTAAGGGCTGTGCAAGTCTTGCAAAACAGATCAAGGCGATCCCGGGAATTGAGAAAGTGACATTAACAACAAATGGAATCCTGCTCGCCGAGCAGCTGGATGCATTACTGGATGCAGGAATTGACGCCATTAATATCAGTCTGGATACTTTGGATTCGGAACTGTTCAAAAAAGTAGCGAGACGTGACGGACTGGAAAAGGTATTTGAGGGAATCGAAGCAGCACTTGCACATCCGGGACTTTCCCTGAAGATCAACAGCGTTCCGGTGATCAAGGAAAAAGAAAACTTCATCGGGATTGCAGGACTGGCGCAGAAATATCCAATCCATGTGCGTTTTATCGAGATGATGCCAATCGGATTTGGAAAACAGTTCCCATTCCAGGATGAAGAATCTATCAAAGCAGTACTGGAAGAAGCCTACGGTCCGATGCATGCAGTCAATGAACGCTACGGAAACGGCCCATGCCATTACTATGAAATCGCAGGATTTAAGGGAAAAATCGGATTTATCAGTGCAATGACCCACAAATTCTGCAGTCAGTGCAACCGAGTACGTCTTACATCCGAAGGATTCATGAAAGGATGCCTCCAGTATCAGAAAGGTACAGACCTGCGGGGGCTTATGCGCGGCGGATGCATGGATTCGGAACTGAAAGAAGCAATTTATCAGGTAGTCTGGAATAAACCGGTGAGCCATAATTTTTATCAAACGAAGACAGAACAGGATGAAATCAGAGGAATGTCACAGATTGGCGGGTGAGATATGTAAATAAGAAAGACACTTTTCTTCTAACATTTTGAAATTGCAGCATCTTGCGGCAAGGGAAGAATCTGGTTTGGCAATACACTTCTGGTATAATTTCATGGCTTTGTTTTGCAAAGTATTCTGAATATTGTCAATCAGAAATTTTTCTTTTTGGAGCAGATAAATATAATCGGTTTTTTCTTTGTCACTTTTAAAAGAACGGAAACAATCAATCTGATTATATTTTAATTGCGTAAGACAATTGTCTGGAACGGGAATCATGTTATTGATATTTAATACTGCATAAAGATATCTGGTAGATTCATCCTGAAGTTTGTGGAAATCCAGACTGTTTGACATTTTCTGATGTTTGGGTTTGGCGGAAGAGATAGGAACATAGTAATGAAAATTTCCAATTGTAAGAAGAGTTCCTACATGAAGTTTTAAACGTTCCCCATATTCCACATATCCAACGTGGGAATCAAATTGTGTTAGGTAATTTATATATTTTTTATCAACAATATACCAATTCATAAAACCTCCTGAAAGTAAAAAGTGGGTGGATTACTCCACCCATTACTGTTAATCGATTGTTTTAATTGGACAACCTAACCGCTTTTAAACGAGTGTTTTGGCTGGACACTCTAACCGCTATACAGACATTTCTGTCTGTGATTTTATTATATGTAATATGAAGAAAAAAATCAATACTTTTATTGATGATTTATATAAACAAAAAGGAAAACTGATAATGAGAAAGAAAGAAATTTCTATGATTATTCTTGCTGGCGGTGCCAGCAGCCGCATGGGACGGGACAAATCAGATCTGACGATAGATGGGAAGACATTTCTTGAGATGCAGATAGAAAAGGGGGAAAAGCTTGGAATCAGTGATATTCTTCTGTCTGGCTATCATGGTGAAAATAGATATAAATATCCCATTATACCAGACCGCTTCCCGGGAAAAGGTCCGTTGGGAGGGCTGGAAGCCTGTTTTCGTAAAGCAAAGAATCCATATTGCCTGGTACTTGGTGTAGATGTTCCTCTGGTTCCGGCAGAGGAACTGGCTGCACTGATTCGCCAATCTCTGCATTCAGATGCAAAAGCAGTGATACTGAGCCACGGCGGGCATGAGGAACCTCTTATGGGAGTATACTGTACAGACCTGGCAGATGCCATGCTTGAAGAAATCACAGAGCGGAAAGGCGCAGTATTTGCTTTTCTGCGGAAAAATGGATACGAATGCTACGAAAGCCAGGTCGCGGACTGGTATTTTTCCAATATTAATGATCCGGAAACATATAAAGAAATACCGGGAAATCATTTCATAGAGAAATATGTCTGAATATGAGATTGGCAGGAGGTTTGTCGATATTTTCAAAAATTAGTAGAAAATTATATATGTCTTTTTGACTATCTTTTTATATCTCCTTAAATGTCCGCAAAGCCTTATTTTATAGGCTCTACGGGCATTTTGCTTTTGTGGTAAACCTCACATATCTAGGTCTATCTTCTTATATTTTCGCTATCAAGCGTGGTTAAAATCGTGGTAAATACTTCTATGCGATTAGACGCTGAACCTCTGATTTTGCGGTATCTATGGACGCATGAGCGTACCAGTTCATTGTGATACTAATGTTTGAATGTCCCATGATATACTGTAAATCTTTTGGGTTCATGTTCTTGCTTGCCAGTCTTGTGCAGAATGTATGGCGTAGCGTATGCGGTGTGATATGTGGCAAGGGATTGTCCTTGTGGTGCTTGTTATATTTCTTTACCATACGGACAAATAAGGCGTTGTAATCAATCGCAACTTTGGGCTTGCCTTTATGATTGACAAATAAGAAATTGCTCTGTCCGTCTATCACAAATGGTTCTGCCTTTGGGCGTTTCTTCATAACCCGTTGAAATGCCTGTATTGTTTCTCTACTTAATGGCACTTGTCTTATTCCGCTTTTCGTCTTAGGCGTTTCAATATAATAGCCCTGTTCCTTGCTCTTTAGTAACTGGTGGTCGATAATTACAACTTCATTCTTGAAATCAATATCAGCTACTGTCAGTCCGCACAGTTCCGAGATACGAAGTCCAGTCTTTAACAGTATCAGCACATCATCATAATGCTTGTGATACACATTGTCTGTCTTGATAAATGAGAGTAAGGCTTGTTCCTGTTCCTCTGTCAATGCGACTTTCTCTTTGGTATCATTTTCTAGGACTTCACTTAACTTAAAATCAAAAGGGTTCTTCCTTACACAATCGTCTTGTATGGCGATATAGAATGACGCTTTTAACGAGCGTTTATGGTTGTTAATGGTGTTATAGGAAAAGCCTTTATCTTTCATGCGTAACGCCCATTCCTTAGCGTCAGAGGGTTTTATCGCATCAATGCTCCTAGCACCCAACTTGTCCTCTTTCAATAACCGCATGAGTTGTTCCCGTTGTTTTTGTGTGCTTTTCTTCACATTCGCCCTCTGTAAGTTCTGTTTGGCATAGAGTTGGCAAAGCGTCATTTTCTTGCCTGTGCTGTCGATACCGTCCTCAATATCCCGTCTTATCTGCTGTTCCAGTTCACGAAGTGAGGGTTTTTCCCGTTTTTCCTTTGGTGTCGGGTCTGTGGGTGTCAATCTCCAAGCATACACATATTTTGTGTTTCCAAATGCGTCTACATATTTATATAAGTATTTCCCGTCTGTTCGTTGGCTCTCTCCAGTATGCAGGATACGTCCTTTACTATCCCGTCTTTTTTCTTTCATGGTGTCTGCTCCTTTCCTTGTTGGAAAGAGCCTTGATATGACTTGTGTTCATCATAACACATACAAGGCTCATTTGCATTAGATTGCGTCCAATTTGTCAATAACCTGTTCAAACTGTCGGCGTTTAATCTGTATGCGGTTGCCATTCATAATGAGCCAGCCAGCGTCCTTGTTTTCCTCTGCTAAGCGTCTTAACTTGTTTTCTCCGATACGGAAATACTTTGACGCTTCTTCAATGGTAAGGGTATATTTTTCCCATACGGGAATATCCTGTGCATTACTCATAAAACACCCCCTCACTTTCGATTACATCTGCTATATCCGTACACATCTGTTCTACAAGCATTTCCTGTTTTTCGGAAAGGTTGGTACATTCATCAATCATTTTCATGTAGTTTGAGCCTGTCAGCCTGTCGATTTCCTCTATCATCACGATTGACGGCATGACCTGTCTTTCCAGCCATTGCAGAGTGCGTTCCATATTGACAGGTACGGGGTTCATTTCAAAAGGTAAACTGTCATGGGAAATGAATATCTCCCACAGCGGATAATCGGGAAATTGCACAAAATCAGTAATAAGGTAAAACACCAACCCATGAGGGTTATATGTCAATAACAATTCCTCAACTGCCTGTACTGCCTTTTTATCACGCAGACGAATTTCAAAACGGTTGATAATATCCGTATGTTTCTTTTTGGTTGCCTGTTCCTTTTGTTTTTCATACAGGCAGAAATATTTTGTGCTTGCCTTTGAGCCGATATAAAGGGTACTTGCTAAATTACGGTTTTTTCCGCTTAGTTTTCCACCTTGTACATTTTCATAGTTTTTACAGCGACAATCCGCACCGCCATTTTTGTATTTTTCAGACAAAACGGGAATATCCAGCAGACCGCACATATCATTGATTGCCAAGTCAAAACGTCGGATAACACCGCCACAGTCAAGACAGCGGTTTAAAAATGAATACCAATCCCTGTTCTGTGCCTGTAAGACATATTCCATGTTGCGTGAGCCTGCCCCTTTTAATTCTAAAAATACACCCATGTGTTCATCATCAGAAGCCATGACCTTGATTTCCCCGTAGGCATAATGCTCCTTATAGCCATAATACCCATAGTCATAATGGATAAAATAGTCCGCTTTCATGCCAAGCACCTTTCGGATAACTTCTAATGCGTCAGTCGTTGGAAAACGGACAGACAGATAATCAACGAGCAGATAAAAAGGCTTATCACAGACATAGTAATTCAGACAACGCAGGATAATGTTCTGTGTTTCTTTACTTGCGTTGGCTTTTCCGTTCTCAAAGCGGTTGATACTATATCTTGATACATGGGTAAGACTTGCAAGTTCTCCTTGTGAAAGACCGCTTGCAAGACGTTTGTTCTTCATTTCAAGTGCAAATTCTAAATTGTTCATTGTATTCCTCCAATCCCACAACAGCCTTGAAATACCTGTAAACCACTATTCAAAAGAATGTGAAATTACTATCTTCTTAAAACTTCTCATTACTACTCACAGGTTTGGGGTTGTATGGTTTTTGACTTGTCTTTTGTGAAATAGTGCCCCCCTGTTAGATAACGGGGGCACAGTCAAGGCTCGCAGGCTCGCCAGCCGACAAAGCATTTCTTCCCCTTGACACAAGGTGTCATGGCGGTAAGCCTGAGAGGCTTCCGCCACCGTGTCAGAAATACTTTGTCAGCAAGTCCTGTTTTGCCTTTTCTAACAAGTTCCATTTCAACCAATATTCATATCTACGGGTTTAATCAGATGGGTATTTCTTTTTGAATGTTTTTGTATTTCATGCTATTGTGCTTATTCACTCACAATAGCATAGTAATTCTTATATGCTTATTTGTCAATATCTTTTTTTGTCTTTACAAATCATATTAAGCATGATAGACTTATAACAGTGAAGATATAACGAGATATGGAGGGTTGTGCAATGAAAATAAGCCATTTAGGAAATAATATACAGACCATAAGAAAATTTAGGGGAATGAAACAACAGGAACTTGCGGACAAAATCGGTATCAATATGCAGAGCCTTTCCAAGATTGAAAGAGGGTTGAACTATCCTGCTTATGAAACGCTGGAAAAGATAATGGAAGTGCTGGACGTAACGCCGAATGAATTATTATCGGGAGAATGGAAGTATGTCAATCAGTCTGAAAAAGAAGTCTGTCAGTTTTTAAGAACAGAAGAACGTCTAAATGCAGAACTGAAACACGGACACTATGATAACTTCTTTGACAGCGAGGAAGAATGGCTGGAATATGAGTTGGAAAAGTTACGGGAATACATTACAGACTATATCAACGGGAAAAGCATTGAAGCGTCCGACCTTTACCCAATCAAAGAATTTATCCAGCATTTGAAGTTTCAAAAATTACTAGACCGCTATGATGATTTATACAGTATGGATATGTTTGGGGAAAGCATAGAGGGACATAAATATAGGACACCTTATCAAGTCGTGAAAATGATAAATCCGAACTCAAAAGAGGATATGGAACTGTTACGGGAAGTATTAAGGAATAACCATTTTGATGATGAGGACGAGTAATCTTTTTCCTCTTGCGAGAAGATACAGCAAACAAAAAGCCCGATCAAGAGTGCAAAGCACCACCAATGGTGGCAAGCTCTTGACAGGGCTTTTTCTTTTCTGTTGTGGGTACTCAAGAGGAAAAAAGGAAAAGTGTGATGTCTCAATTTTTTTATCTTGCACGCATAAAAAGATTGAAAGAGGTGTTTGTTTCCAGTATAATGTTTTTTGTATAGAAGCAAGGATTGAATTTTTTTGAAAGAAAGGGTTGACAGTCATGTTCACACATTGTTACGCTTGCGACAGACAGACAGACAGACAGACAGACAGACAGACAGACAAGTAAATTCTGCCCTTTTTTCAATTCTATCAATAATAAACAGAACGCACAGATTATCCAGTTATAAGGGGGAGTTTGTGCGTTTTTCTATGCAAAGAATTTATGAAAAATAAGGAGTGAACAAACTATGAAGAAAAAACAAGTCCTTGCAGTAAGTTCCGCATTGATGATTGGAACAACAACTGCACTTACAGGGCTTCCTACTCCTGTCATGGCACAGGAAAACACAGAAGTTGTGCAGGAAGCCGTTGTAGAAGAAAACAAGACAGAGCAAGTTCCTGTGGAACAGAAAACAGAAAACGCAGAAGTACAAGAGAATATAACAGACAAGGAACAGGAAGAAACTGCTGAAAATGCAGAAACTTTAAAAGAAGAAAGTACAAAACAGGAAACACCTGCAACACCAGAAAAAGAAGTGGTTACCGAAGATAAGACCGTTGAAGCAAGCAAAAATACAGAAGTAAAAGCTGGAAGCATTGCTATTGATGAAGCACATTTTCCAGACAAAGTATTTAGAGAACAAATCATTGCAGAATTTGATAAAGACGGCGATAGTGTGTTATCTGTTGATGAAATATCAAAAGCCCAATTCTTAAACTTGCATGATATGAAAACGATATCTTCATTAGAGGGTATTCAATATCTAACAAATTTGCAGTCTTTAGATGTTTCTACGACTTCTGTTTCAGACTTAAGTCCGGTTAAAAACTCATCTTTAAAAAGATTAGATTGTCGTTCTTCAAAAGTAAGAAGCGTTGATTTAACACGTTATCCGAATTTGGAAGCTTTCGTTTGCGATAATACATCAATTAACAGTCTTGATGTATCTAAGAATGAAAAATTGAATACGTTATTTGCAGATAGTACCTCTATTTCCAATTTAGATGTAACAAACAATCCTAACTTAGAACAACTATCTTGTAGCAATACAGGATTAATGGAACTTGATGTCACACATAATCCGCAATTAGTCACTTTAGATATAGGAGATACAAAAGTAAAAACACTTGATATAAGTAAGAACCCTAATTTGAAACAACTATCATGTTATATGACAAATATAGCTGAATTAGATGTAACAAAAAACACAAAACTGACACGCCTTTTTTGTCATGATACAACTATTAAAAAATTAGATTTAAGCAATAATTTAGAACTTGAAATGCTACGTTGCGGTGAAATTTTTGAACAAGGGATAAGAGGTCTTGATATAAGTAAAAACACAAAAATTAAAAAATTAATTTGCGATGATTTATACTGGTTAAATGTCGGAGAGAATAAAGTTCTTGAAAATAATCATGCTTTTGTAGGCAACGGTTATATTGATATTAAAGGGAATAAAATCGACTTAAAAAAAGATGTTGAACAAGGAATAGATATTTCAAAAGTAAAAGTTACTGCAAATGGAACTTTAGATAAAGATACAGGAATTATAACGGTAGATGATGTAAAAAAACCAGT
The DNA here is from genome assembly GCF_015668165.1 of Blautia sp. 1001283B150304_161114_C9. Taxonomy (NCBI): domain Bacteria; kingdom Bacillati; phylum Bacillota; class Clostridia; order Lachnospirales; family Lachnospiraceae; genus Blautia; species Blautia sp. 1001283B150304_161114_C9. Next base: position 114,181 of record NZ_JADPGO010000008.1, read on the forward strand.
TACTTATGAGTATGATTGCGGTACTTATAAAGACGGAAACGTTGTTTTAAAAGTAGAATTATCGTTAAACTCACAAGGAGAAGATAATACAGCACCAACTATTTCTGCAAATGATGTTACATTGAATGTAGGCGATACTTTCGACCCATTGGCAAATGTAACAGCAACAGATAAAGAGGACGGAACTATCACTTTGACAAAAGATAATATTGTTGCAAATGATGTAGATACTTCTAAGGCTGGTACTTACCATGTGACTTATAAAGTAACAGATAAAAACGGAGCTTCTGCTAAAAAAACGATTACTGTAACTGTGAAACAAAATACAGGCGACCTTAACTCTGCTCCAATCATTTCAGCAAATGATGTTACATTGAATGTAGGCGATACGTTCGACCCATTGGCAAATGTGACAGCAACAGATAAAGAGGACGGAACGATTATTTTAACAAAAGATAACATTATTGCAAATGATGTAGATACTTCTAAGGCTGGCACTTATCATGTAACTTTCCGTGTAGTAGATAAAAATGGTGCAATTACTGAAAAAACAATTACAGTTACCGTAAAAGAAAAAGTAACAAATAAACCTGTAAGTCCACAACAGCCACAGAAACCGAGCAAGCCAACTACTCCAACAAAGCCTAGCGGACAAAAGAACCCTGTAAAAACAGGTGATATGACAAACGTAGGATTGTTTACTTCTATGTTTGCTGGTTCAACCGGTGTATTAGCTGTTTTATTAACGACAAAAACATACCCAGGAGGACTTTTACATGACCCAAGTACATTTTACACTGAAAAGCGAAGAGATTCAAAGCATTATTGAATATTCTGTAAAGGATGACGTTTCTAAAAATATTTTAACAACGGTATTTAATCAACTAATGGAAAATCAACGAACAGAATATATTCAAGCAAAAGAATATGAACGAACAGAAAACCGACAAAGTCAACGAAATGGCTATTATGAGCGCAGCTTTACGACACGTGTAGGCACGCTAGAATTAAAAGTACCCAGAACACGTGATGGCCATTTTTCACCCACAGTGTTTGAACGTTATCAACGAAACGAAAAAGCCCTCATGGCTTCAATGTTGGAAATGTATGTATCAGGCGTTTCAACTCGTAAAGTATCAAAAATTGTGGAAGAACTTTGTGGTAAATCCGTCTCTAAGTCCTTCGTTTCTAGCTTAACAGAACAGCTAGAACCTATGGTTAACGAGTGGCAGAATCGTTTATTATCAGAAAAAAATTATCCTTACTTAATGACCGATGTACTCTATATAAAAGTACGAGAAGAAAATCGAGTACTCTCAAAAAGCTGTCATATAGCGATTGGAATAACCAAAGATGGCGACCGTGAAATTATCGGCTTCATGATTCAAAGTGGCGAAAGCGAAGAGACCTGGACAACATTTTTTGAATACCTAAAAGAACGCGGTTTACAAGGTACGGAACTCGTTATTTCTGATGCGCACAAAGGATTAGTCTCTGCCATTAGAAAATCCTTCACCAACGTAAGTTGGCAAAGATGCCAAGTTCACTTCCTAAGAAATATCTTTACCACCATTCCTAAAAAAAATTCAAAATCTTTCAGAGAAGCTGTTAAAGGAATTTTTAAGTTCACAGATATTAACTTAGCGCGTGAGGCTAAAAATCGATTGATTCATGATTATATCGATCAACCAAAATATTCAAAAGCTTGCGCATCATTGGATGATGGATTCGAAGACGCCTTTCAATATACCGTACAAGGAAATTCCCACAATCGACTAAAGAGTACCAATCTAATTGAACGACTGAATCAAGAAGTACGCAGAAGAGAAAAGATTATTCGCATCTTCCCCAATCAAACATCAGCCAATCGCTTAATTGGAGCCGTTCTTATGGACCTACATGATGAATGGATTTATTCTTCAAGAAAATACATCAATTTTGATAAGTAGAAATGGTAAAAACATTGTATAGCATTTTACACAGGAGTCTGGACTTGACTCACTTCCTTTATTATTTTTCATTTTTTTAAACTATTTAATACTAATGTCTTTTATAATAGCTTTTCATATATTATATAATCAATCTTTATAAGTCCTTTTATAAATTTCTTTTCTACCATTTTCGATAAATTCCTGTTTAATATTTTTAATTCCATAAACAATAGTTTCAATAGGATAATATTCTTCAACTATATCTTGATATTCTTTTGCTTTCTCAATATCTATATTTCCATACATTCTTAATATATCTTCTCCAAAATTTGTTCCTATTTCTTCTTCACTATCTTCAAGTAAGTATATAAAATCACAATATTCATCTATAATTCCAGAATCTCCAAAATCAATTATTCCAGTTAATCTATTATTGCCATCTAACAATAGATGATTACAACTAAAATCATTATGGCATAAACACTTTTTACCCTCAAAAACTGTTGTTGCATTTAGTCTTTCCATAAAACTTTCTATATAATCTTTTTCTATATCAGTTAAATCATTATAAATAGTTTCACGCAACAATATATACTCTTCTAATACATTTTGTTTATTATCAATAGTACATTCACTAATATCTGTATAATCTAAACCGTGCATTTGTCTTAAAAAACTGGCAATATCTCGTTTTAACAAATTTTGTTCTTCTTCTGACATAGTAGAATAAATTTCTGGTGTTAAAAAAGTTCCTTTAATTTCTTTATAACCTAGTATAGATAATTCATCACTAATATACGAATATTCAATATTAGGAATTTTTACATTAGTTTCTAAATTTGTATTTAAAAAATTATATATTGCTTTTTCTTTTGCATAACCTTTTTTCTTATTAGTACTAAATTTTGTTTTAAAAATGTATTCATTATTAACTAAATATGCCACACTATCATAACCACTACCGATTATTTCAATACTATCTACTTTGAAATTATCAAAGTAATGCTCAATTAAATATTTCATTGCCTTAACATTTGTGGCATTATCATCATATCTATATTCCATTAAATAACAATCTTCTTTTTTGCCCTCGTGTAATTCATGTTCTGGCAAATCTTCAATAATTCTAAAACCAGATTTTTGGTATGCCCTTATTGCTCTTGGATTATTTTTATGAGGGTCTAAAATAACTGCATTAGCATTTCTTTCTTTTTTCAAAAATTCAAAAATCAATTTAATATATCTTGTACCAATTCCTTTACTCCAATAATTTGGCTCTCCTATAAATTGATCCATACCATAGACTATCTCATCAGTTTTTGGATAATGATAATCAGTATATAACTCATCATACATTTTATATATTTGTCCATATCCAATAGGAACATTGTTATATTCAATAATTACTCTAAAAACTTCATCTTCCCAAGGCTCTGTATAATGTTTTTTTAATGATTCTAATGTATATTTTTTATCTCTACCACCATAAAATTCTAATACTCTTTCATCAGTTAACCATTTTAACATCAAAGGAAAATCATCATCTATTAAAGTTCTTATACATATTTCATTTTCAACTATATTCATTTATTTATCACCTTTTTCATAATCATATACATATACTATTTCATCTTTATAATCATTTTTACCACCTAATTTTTCATATACATGGCAAGCTCTAGGATTACCTTTATCAGTTATTAAAAACATTTCAGAACAACCAATCTCTTTAGAATATTCCTTAATAAAAGATAATAATTTTGAACCATAACCTTTGTCTTGATAGTTAGGTAACATTCCTATTGAGTGTAAATAAAACATTGTTTTTCCATCAGGTCTTAAAAGTGTATAGCAATATGCAAATCCTATAATTTTATTATTTTCTTTAGCTATAAACCCAAATGAACTGGTATCATTAAGAAATCCTTTTAAATTATCAATATCAAAAACCATATTATCATCAATTAAAACTTCTTCCATATCTATTTTCAGCCTGTATCATAGCTAAACAAATCGAGTTGTGTGTCCGTTTTTGGGCGTTCTGCTAGCTTGTTTAAAGTCTCTTGAATGAATGTATGTTCTAAGTCAAAAAACTCTGACAGCGCCTTTATATAGCTTTCTTTTTCTTCTTTTTTTACTTTAATGATCGATAGCAACAATGATTTAACACTAGCAAGTTGAATGCCACCATTTCTTCCTGGTTTAATCTTAAAGAAAATTTCCTGATTCGCCTTCAGTACCTTCAGCAATTTATCTAATGTCCGCTCAGGAATGCCTAGCGCTTCTCTAATCTCTTTTTTAGTCGTCACCAAATAAGGCTTGTATACATCACTTTTTTCGCTAATATAAGCCATTAAATCTTCTTTCCATTCTGACAAATGAACACGTTGACGTTCACTTCTTTTTTTCTTGAATTTAAACCACCCTTGACGGACAAATAAATCTTTACTGGTTAAATCACTTGATACCCAAGCTTTGCAAAGAATGGTAATGTATTCCCTATTAGCCCCTTGATAGTTTTCTGAATAGGCACTTCTAACAAGTTTAATCACTTCTTTTTCTTCTAAGGGTTGATCTAATCGATTATTAAACTCAAACATATTATATTCGCACGTTTCGATTGAATAGCCTGAACTAAAGTAGGCTAAAGAGAGGGTAAACATGACGTTATTACGCCCTATTAAACCCTTTTCTCCTGAAAATTTCGTTTCGTGCAATAAGAGATTAAACCAGGGTTCATCTACTTGTTTTTTGCCTTCTGTACCGCTTAAAACCGTTAGACTTGAACGAGTAAAGCCCTTATTATCTGTTTGTTTGAAAGACCAATCTTGCCATTCTTTGAAAGAATAACGGTAATTGGGATCAAAAAATTCTATATTGTCCGTTCTTGGTATACGAGCAATCCCAAAATGATTGCACGTTAGATCAACTGGCAAAGACTTTCCAAAATATTCTCGGATATTTTGCGAGATTATTTTGGCTGCTTTGACAGATTTAAATTCTGATTTTGAAGTCACATAAACTGGCGTTTCTAAAACAAAATATGCTTGATAACCTTTATCAGATTTGATAATTAACGTAGGCATAAAACCTAAATCAATAGCTGTTGTTAAAATATCGCTTGCTGAAATAGTTTCTTTTGCCGTGTGAATATCAAAATCAATAAAGAAGGTATTGATTTGTCTTAAATTGTTTTCAGAATGTCCTTTCGTGTATGAACGGTTTTCGTCTGCATACGTACCATAACGATAAACGTTTGGTGTCCAATGCGTAAATGTATCTTGATTTTCGTGAATCGCTTCTTCGGAAGTCAGAACAACGCCACGTCCGCCAATCATGCTTTTTTTTGAGCGATACGCAAAAATAGCCCCTTTGCTTTTACCTGGCTTGGTAGTGATTGAGCGAATTTTACTATTTTTAAATTTGTACTTTAACAAGCCGTCATGAAGCACAGTTTCTACAACAAAAGGGATATTCATTCAGCTGTTCTCCTTTCTTACGAAAATTAATTAGTTAGAAGCTACGATCAAAGTTGAATCACAACAAAAAAGGCAATCAACTAAGTTTTTCTTAATTGATTGCCTGGTATCTTCTTAAAGACTTGAAATTCCCTCAAAAACCCGATATAATGGGTTTACAGATATTTAAGTATCTGATTAATAAAGTAATTAAATACTTTACCAAATTTCGGGTCTCGACTTCTTTAATTGATTGGTGGTAATCAATTAAGGCTCGCAACTTATTTTCTTGGCGGAAAATAAGTTGGTCGTGGCTCTTTTTTTGTATTCTTTATTCAGTTCGTTGTTTCGTTATATCTAGTATACCGCTTTTAAAAAAAATAAGCAACAATTTCGTTAAATATATTAACGACAATCATTGCTTCTCTTCTTCTATTTGCAACTCTACTTGTTCTAATTCATTAGGAATTAAGTCAATAACTAAGGTTGAGTTTGTCAATTCTGCAATTCGTTCCAATGTTTTTAATGTCGGATCTGATTTTCCTGATTCAATCAATGAATAATTTGATCTACTCATTTCTAATTCTTGGGAGAATTTTTCTTTTGATTTGGTACCTCTCATCTTTTTTAAGCTTTCTCTAAATGCTAGTTCCAAGTTTCTCCCTCCTGTTTATGTAAATATTTTGCACGTTTTCCATTTAATTATATCGTTACACCTTGTAAATCACAAGTGATTAATCACAAATCACTTGTGATTAGTGATTGTTATTGGTGTTGCCTAGAACGATTCTAAGCACATGTTTAATTTTAAAGTGGGCAATTATCTTTAAAATGTCCTACAATGATTCAATAAAAGCATGGCTGCTAGTGAAACTTGCGACCATGCTTTTAAAAATACTTAATGGGGTCCCGAGCGCTTTAGCTCCTTGGAAGCTGTCAGTAGTATACCTAATAATTTATCTACATTCCCTTTAGTAACGTGTAACTTTCCAAATTTACAAAAGCGACTCATAGAATTATTTCCTCCCGTTAAATAATAGATAACTATTAAAAATAGACAATACTTGCTCATAAGTAACGGTACTTAAATTGTTTACTTTGGCGTGTTTCATTGCTTGATGAAACTGATTTTTAGTAAACAGTTGACGATATTCTCGATTGACCCATTTTGAAACAAAGTACGTATATAGCTTCCAATATTTATCTGGAACATCTGTGGTATGGCGGGTAAGTTTTATTAAGACACTGTTTACTTTTGGTTTAGGATGAAAGCATTCCGCTGGCAGCTTAAGCAATTGCTGAATCGAGACTTGAGTGTGCAAGAGCAACCCTAGTGTTCGGTGAATATCCAAGGTACGCTTGTAGAATCCTTCTTCAACAATCAGATAGATGTCAGACGCATGGCTTTCAAAAACCACTTTTTTAATAATTTGTGTGCTTAAATGGTAAGGAATATTCCCAACAATTTTATACCTCTGTTTGTTAGGGAATTGAAACTGTAGAATATCTTGGTGAATTAAAGTGACACGAATGTTCAGTTTTAATTTTTCTGACGATAAGTTGAATAGATGACTGTCTAATTCAATAGACGTTACCTGTTTACTTATTTTAGCCAGTTTCGTCGTTAAATGCCCTTTACCTGTTCCAATTTCGTAAACGGTATCGGTTTCTTTTAAATTCAATTGTTTTATTATTTGGTTGAGTACTTTTTCACTCGTTAAAAAGTTTTGAGAATATTTTATATTTTTGTTCATGTAATCACTCCTGAAGTGATTACATCTATAAATAAATACAGAAGTTAAACGATTTGTTTGTAATTTTAGTTATCTGTTTAAAAAGTCATAAGATTAGTCACTGGTAGGAATTAATCTAACGTATTTATTTATCTGCGTAATCACTGTTTTTAGTCTGTTTCAAAACAGTAGATGTTTTATCTACATTACGCATTTGGAATACCAACATGACGAATCCCTCCTTCTTAATTACAAATTTTTAGCATCTAATTTAACTTCAATTCCTATTATACAAATATAGTGGTTCAGTTGTCAAGACAAAAATCTAAGCTTTTTATAATGAACTGATATATGTAACTGGGTAGGGGAGAAA